>JAYUXA010000366.1:0-4934 GCA_043753245.1 Chitinophagaceae bacterium | reverse complement strand
ATCCATGCAGAACTGATTGTGGGGGAAGGAAGCATCGATGCTGCAGCATGGCGTTATCCCAATTATTTTCAGGAAGAAGCGTATGCCCTTGAAGAGATCAATCTGTATACCCGCCTGTTAGCGATATGCCAGCCCGCATCTATCCTTCAGTGGGAACTGACTTCCGATTATTCGCTGCTTAAAGGTGGTGGTGTTTTCGGTGACAATAGTCCTCTGGCGCCCACGCGCAGATTCTGGCAATTAAAACAACTTGGAGCTACGAAAGCGAATCTTTTACATATCAATGCCGTCAGCAGCAGAGCGGATATTTCCTGTGCAGCATTGGTGGGAGAAAACAGCTGTACCATTCATATTGTAAATAACAGTGCAGGAAGAAAAATAGTTCTGAAAGGTATTCCCAAAGGAATTAATAGTTTTACGGTTACGCTGACGGACAAAACGCATAACATGAATAAGATGAATATTGTACCCGTAATAAAAGGAGAGGCAATAGTACAACTTGCCCCAAGAAGTTACGTAACCTTACATAATTGACTTAATCTCATTTATGGCAAGCATTTGCCTGGCTGCAAATAACGGGCCATGCCATGCCACATTCTATTGACCTAAAATCCTCCCCCATGCCTTAATTTTAGCATACCTTTGCAAAGTGAAAATAATAACGGCCATATTTTTTCTTGCAGTTTACCTGTTCTCAACAACTGAAGCAAACCAGTTGTTGAAATTGCCAGTTGTTTTTCAACATTATACTGAACATCATGATGAAAATAAAAGCATTTCATTCTTGCGTTTTTTAGCTGACCATTATCTCCACGGCAGTCCTAAGGATAAAGACTATGACAGGGATATGCAACTGCCCTTTAAAGCTTCCAGTAATTATGTTTTTTCTTTTTCCCCGGCTTTTGTTCCATTAATACCTCTCGTTTCTGTTGATAATCCAATAGTGTTGCCTGAAAAAAGAAAGAATTTTCCTACAAATCAATTTACCCTCTCATCTTGCCTGTCCAGCATCTGGCAGCCTCCCAAATCTTGTTAATTAGTCATTTTTTATTTATATTATCATCTATGCGTTCGTGTGGGTGTACTTCTGCAGTAGTGCACTTGTGAAATACTAATTATTACAATATATTATTTATGCTCAACAAAATAATTGAGTTTTCCATAAGGAACAAACTCATCATCGGGCTTTTTATTATTGGCCTTATTGGTTATGGCAGCTACCAAATTAAAAAATTGCCTATTGATGCAGTACCAGACATTACCGATAACCAGGTACAGGTTATTACTGTTGCACCGGCACTTGGGGCCCCTGAGGTTGAACGGCTCATTACTTTCCCCATTGAACAGTCGAATGCTAACATACCAGGTTTAAAAGAAATAAGAAGTTTTTCCCGTTTTGGATTATCTGTAGTTACCATTGTGTTTAATGATGCAACAGATGTGTATTGGGCGAGGCAACAGGTAACGGAACGTTTGCAGCAGGTGCAGGAACAGATCCCAAAAGGTTTTGGTACTCCTAAACTTGCTCCAGTTACCACAGGGCTGGGTGAAATTTATCAGTATTCGGTTCGGCAAAAAAAAGGGTATGAAAGCAAATACACTGCAATGGACTTGCGCACTATCCAGGACTGGATTGTACGAAGACAGTTATTGGGTGTTAGTGGCGTTGCCGATGTAAGTAGCTTCGGAGGAAACCTGAAGCAATATGAAATTTCTGTTGTCCCGGCCAAATTGAAGGCAAACAATATTACTATCAATGATGTTTTTGATGCTCTTCAAAATAATAATCAAAATACCGGCGGAGCATATATTGAAAAGGGCCCCACTGTTTTGTTCATCCGTAGCGAAGGACTTATTGGAACAATTGATGACATCCAAAATATAGTAGTTAAAAATCTTGCAAACGGCACACCGCTTTTAATCCGTGATGTTGCTGATGTAGGATTGGGTAGCGCTACCAGGTATGGTGCTATGACTTATAATGGCGTACAGGAAGTTTCCGGCGCAGTGGTGATGATGCTGAAAGGTGCTAACAGCAATGAGGTAATAAAAAACATTAAAGAACGGATTGAGAAGATCCAAAAGACTTTACCTGAAGGCGTATTGATTGACCCCTTTCTCGACCGTACTAAAATGGTAAACAATTCTATAAGTACGGTTTCAAGAAATTTATTGGAAGGCGCATTGATTGTGGTATTTGTACTGGTTTTATTTCTTGGAAATTTCCGCGCAGGATTTTTGGTTGCTTCGGTAATTCCTTTGGCCATGTTATTTGCTGTAATCATGATGAACTTGTTTGGCGTAAGTGGTAACCTGATGAGCCTTGGAGCTTTAGATTTTGGTTTGATTGTGGATGGAGCAGTGATAATAGTTGAAGCGGCCATGCACCGGCTCACTAATAGCAAACATTTCAGTAAAATAAATAAGTTAAGCCAGGCAGATATGGATGAAGAAGTAAAGCAATCTGCCGGCCGCATGATGAACAGTGCTGTTTTTGGGCAAATAATAATATTGATTGTTTATCTCCCCATTTTCTCGCTGCAAGGTATTGAAGGAAAAATGTTCAAACCGATGGCACAGACAGTGGCTTTCGCATTGTTAGGCGCATTCATACTTTCACTCACCTACATTCCCATGATGAGTGCCTTATTTTTAAGTAAAAAAATCGATCACAAAAAGAATTTTTCTGACAGAATGATGGAACGCCTTGAACATATTTATCAGCAAACGCTTGATAAGGTTTTGCATTTTCCGAAAACTGTAATTGCAATTATACTGTCTCTTTTTGTTTTTGCAGTTATCATACTTACTCAATTAGGCGGTGAGTTCATACCATCTCGTCCCGAAGGTGATTTTGCCGTGGAAACAAGGGTGTTGCCCGGCAGCAACCTGAATACCTCCATGAATGCAGTTTCTACAGGTGCAAGGATTTTGAGAGAGAAGTTTCCAGAAGTGATACAAGTGGTAGGCAAAACTGGAAGTAGCGAAATCCCTACCGACCCCATGCCCATTGACGCAAGCGACATGATGGTTATTTTAAAAGATAAAAGTGAATGGACATCTGCAAAGTCCTACCCGGAACTGGAAGAGAAAATGAGTAAGGAACTTGAAGCCGTACCAGGCGTTACATTTGGTTTTCAATATCCGGTGCAAATGCGTTTTAACGAATTAATGTCCGGTGCAAGACAGGATGTTGTTTGCAAAATCTTTGGCGAAAATTTGGACACGTTAGCTTTATATGCAAATAAAGTAGGAGGCATTGTAAATACAGTTAATGGTTCAAGCGGTTTGTATGTAGAAGCTGTGACTGGTATGCCGCAAATTGTAATTCAATATAACCGTGCCGCTATTGCCCAATATGGTTTAAATATCAGCGACGTCAATAAAGTAGTAAATACAGCATTTGCAGGGCAAAGCAGCGGAACGGTTTACGAAGGTGAAAAGCGTTTTGATCTGGTAGTACGTTTAAGCGGTGAGCAACGAAAAGATTTACAGGATGTGCAAAATCTGTTAATCCCCACTAATCGGGGGATGCAAATTCCACTAAACAACGTTGCAAAAGTAGAAGTGATTGAAGGTCCTAATCAAATTCAACGGGAAGATGCACAGCGCAGGATCATTGTTGGCTTCAATGTTAGGGACAGGGATGTGCAAAGCATAGTCACTGAGTTGCAGCAAAAAGTTGACATTCAAATTAAATTACCGCCAGGTTATTACATTACTTATGGAGGTGCGTTTCAAAATCTAATAGCAGCCAAAAAAAGACTAAGTATTGCTGTGCCGGTTTCCCTGATATTAATTTTTCTCATGTTGTACTTCGCATTTCATTCTGTAAAACATGGTTTACTTATTTATACAGCTATTCCACTTTCAGCCATTGGAGGAATTCTTGCTCTAGCTATGAGAGGCATGCCATTCAGCATTTCGGCAGGTGTAGGTTTCATTGCATTGTTTGGGGTAGCAGTATTAAATGGTATTGTGCTGGTGGCGGAATTTAACCGGTTAAAAAAAGAGGGTATAGACGATTTAAGAAAAATAGTCATACAAGGAACAAAGATCCGTTTACGCCCCGTATTGATGACAGCCTTTGTAGCCTCACTTGGCTTTTTACCGATGGCCCTAAGCACTGGTGAAGGCGCAGAAGTACAACGGCCATTAGCAACTGTTGTAATTGGAGGTTTATTGATCGCAACATTTCTCACCTTATTTGTTTTACCAATCTTATACATCATGTTTGAGAAAGAAATTTCATTAAAAAGTAAAAATACAATTGCAACAACAATAGTTTTATTAGCGATATTTTTTGCATCTCAAACTACAAATGCCCAAACAGCAATTAGTTTAAACGCAGCAATAGATACAGCATTGAAAAATAACTTATCTGTAAAAAACGAAAAGCTAAAGGCAGTATATCAGGAGCAATTAATAAAAACATCAAAGATCATCCCACCCACAAATGTTCTTGGTGAAGTTGGGCAAATCAATAGTTTTTATGTTGATACAAAATTTGGTATTGCGCAGACTATAAGCTTTCCGAGAGTATATGTAAGTCAAAAAACACTACTCACTGAAGAATGGAAGAGCAGTGTGTTCAATGTTGGAGTAAAGGAAGCAGTCATGAAAAAGCAGGTATCTCAGATTTATTACAGCCTTTTGTATTTACAGGAAAAGAAAAAGTTACTGCAGAAAATTGACAGCCTCTTTGCTGAATTCCAAAAGAATGCAACATTACGTTTTAATATTGGCGAAACTAATATTCTAGAAAAAATCACTGCCGAAAATCAACGTGGCCAAATAGGGTTGCAACTTTTACAATTGCAGCAGGATGTGGAGTTGCAGCAAATTCAATTTCAATTATTGATAAATGCTAACACAGTTATTATTCCCGATGAGGTAAGCTTTAAAATAAATGTTATTGTCAATATGGATACCTC
>JAYUXA010000365.1:0-4954 GCA_043753245.1 Chitinophagaceae bacterium | reverse complement strand
CCCAGCAGGATGTGGAAGATGGGCTGGACAAGGATTTCGGAGATATTACCGAACTGCGTTTAGCTGCTGCCCTCCATCATATCACTACAGGAACATTTGGATTTGCAGGTCGGGGAACTGGATTATCATCAACCCTGGCTACCCAGGTGAATGAGGTAAATAAGAATAAACTAATTGGGAAAAACGCGTTTATAGGCGCAGTTGGAGCAGTCAAATAAATCCTGAAGTAGTTCAATCTTTCAAGAAGGCGGCAGCTTCCGGCAGCCTGCCCGCCTTCTGTGTTATTTTGAACCCGTTAGCGGTCAGGATTTCATTCGGCTGCATTCCTTGTGCGTTTTCCCACGACGTGATTTTTTCTTTTTACTGTCGCTGGTGAGCGTTTTATTATTGATAAGCGAAGCATCCGCTCTGGCAGCATTTTCTACAGTTTCGGCATTGTTTAATTTTGCCTTCAGGGCGGAATCTGACTGTGTAAATCCAGCAACAGCTATCATGCTCAGAGACCCCATCAGAATATACTTTTTCATCTTTATTCTTTGTACTAAATTAGGAAATTGTTGTCAGATACCACCTCTGCTGGTTGAATATCTGCGAATGATCAGGACCATACTTAGGGACCACTGGCTTACGACGTTAAAAGATCTAATTAAATGGGTGAATGCTCAGGGCCATACCCGGGAAGGAGGCATAGGGGAGGTAATCTGCATTTTTTCGCCATTGCCAACAGCAGGTCTACCATCCTTTATTGGCCGGATCCGGTATACCACATGATTGAAAACACCATCAGCCACGGGTGTAAAAAGTACATAATCGTAGTTAAAACGCTTTCCATCCGGGGTTCTTACCACACCATATAGCTGTTCGCGTGTCAATTCTGTATTTCCCAGGGTAACCCTGCCTTCAAAATGGAGGGGCAAACTGTCCGCGACAGTACGGAGGGTATCGGGCAGCCAGCTGTTGTTGTAGTCCCCCAACGTATCAAAAGCATACGAGATCAGTTGAAATGGTGCAGTGTTGTCCGCAGCTTCATTCAGGAGGAA
Source organism: Chitinophagaceae bacterium (assembly GCA_043753245.1). Classification (GTDB taxonomy): domain Bacteria; phylum Bacteroidota; class Bacteroidia; order Chitinophagales; family Chitinophagaceae; genus Flavitalea. The sequence goes on along the minus strand of JAYUXA010000365.1, from coordinate 3,914 downwards.
CTGAAATACCAGGCCCCGGTTATGAATAGAATCCAGTCGGTACTCTAATGCTGCTGAATCATACCTTAGCAGAGAAAAATTCATTTTACCTGGGCTTTCAGCCAGCTGAGAAACCGGAATGCTGTGCCTGCAGGACAGAAAGCAGGCAAAGCACAGCAAAGTGGCCACAGGAAGCAGGAAGAATTTAATCATAAGGCAATATTAAATATTCAGTGTCAAACAAAAATACTTTTCAATGAGTGGCTGGATTAATGTCAATGGAAAATTTTTAGCGTCCGGCATTGCGGTATTCACGGCAGACAGCCGGGCCTTCCGGTACGGGGATGGCCTTTTTGAAACCATAAAGGTGGTGGAAGGAATCCTCGAATTAAAAGAACTTCATTTTAAAAGATTGTATAGCGGGATGGAAATTTTGCAAATTAAACTGCCGACAATCTTTAATGCAGGGTTTTTAGAACAGCAGGTGCTGAAAACCATTGCCAAAAATAAGATTACTACGCCTGCAAGAGTCCGCCTGGCGGTATTCCGGGGAGAGGGAGGGTTATACGAACCGGATGGTAAGGGAGCCGGATACCTCATCCAGGTGTGGACATTAGATAAAACAGGCGCTTTAAATGAAAACGGGTTGATTATCGGCGCTTATTACGGAGCATCCAAAAATTGTGATCTGTTGTCTGGAATTAAATCGAATAATTACCTGGTTTATGTGATGGCGGCCCTCTTTGCTAAAAATAACAGGTGGAACGATTGCCTGGTGATAAACAATCATGGGCGTGTCTGTGATGCTACTATCGCTAATTTATTCTGGATAAAGAATGCGAGGTTATACACTGTTCCGCTTACAGAAGGTGGTGTAGCGGGGGTGATGCGGCAACATCTTATTGACTCCCTGCCCGCAAAGGGATGGGAGGTTATTGAAAAACCCGTTACGCTGGGCGAGCTGGAAGAGGCGGATGAGCTTTTTCTAACCAATTCCATGAGTGGCATACGCTGGGTTAACCTCTTAAATAACCATCATTTTACGAATAATCTCACCAGAGAGATCTGGCGGGCAACTTTTTAAGTGCATTATTGTTGGTCTGAAATGGCACAAACAGTAAATATTTTCTGGTTCAGACGGGATCTAAGGCTTAGTGATAATGCCGGACTTTACCATGCATTGAAAGACGGTAATCCCGTGGTGCCTATTTTTATTTTCGACAAAAATATACTCGACCGGCTGGAGAGTAAAAAGGACAGCAGGGTAGCCTTTATTCTGGATCAGATCACCTTAATGCATGCGGCACTTCTTCCATATACCTCGTCGATCGAGCTGTTTCATGATCATCCGGAAGCTGCATTTGAAATGGTATTAAAAAAATATTCGGTTGGAAAGGTGTTTACCAATCAAGATTACGAACCATATGCTACAGCGCGCGATGAAGCGGTAAGAATATTTTTAAATAGTAAAAAAGTTTCTTTTCATTCGTACAAAGACCAGGTGATCTTCGAGAAAAATGAAATCATTAAAGAAGATGGTTCACCGTATGTGGTTTTCACACCCTACAGTATTAAATGGCTTCAAAAATTAAACGATTTTTATCTGAAGCCCTATCCGGTTAAAAAATATTATGCTAACTTTTTTAAAACCCCCTCATTACCTATTCTATCTTTAAAAAGCCTTGGGTTTGAAAAAGGGGAGGAACAATTTCCTTCATCAAAACCAGACCGGGATGTTCTTAAAAAATATGCAGACCGCCGGAATTTTCCGGGAATTGAAGGTACCTCAAGAATGAGCCTGCATCTACGCTTCGGCACCATCAGCATTCGACAGCTGGCCATACTTGCAAAAAAAGAAAGTGCGGTTTACCTGAAAGAATTGATCTGGAGGGATTTTTATCAGATGATACTCTGGCATTTCCCTAAACTTGGGCAAGGCAGAGCTTTTAAAAAAGAATATGAAAATATCGAGTGGCGCAACAATGAGGCAGAGTTTGCTTTGTGGTGCGAAGGAAAAACAGGGTACCCCTTTGTTGATGCGGGCATGCGTCAACTCAATCAGACCGGATTTATGCACAACAGAGTGCGCATGGTCACCGCCTCTTTTTTATCAAAACACCTGCTTATCGACTGGAGATGGGGAGAAGCCTATTTTGCCGCAAAATTACTGGATTATGATCTCGCATCTAACAATGGAGGATGGCAATGGGCCGCAGGCAGTGGCTGTGACGCAGCACCCTACTTCAGGATATTCAACCCCGCTCTGCAAACCAAAAAATTTGATCCGGAGTTAAGGTATATCCGTAAATGGGTTCCCGAATTGGAGGATTTCGGGTATCCACCACCGGTAGTAGAGCATGATTTTGCGAGAAAGCGCTGCCTGGAAGTATACAGTAAAGCCTTGAAAAAGATTTTATGAGATAAACATATTCTTCAGGTCAACAGGTATTTTATTAATAGAACTGTGCACCCGAACAAATTTGGTTACGGCTGCCTTTCCGTGCGGGCCAAGTCCGAGCGTATAATCATTGACGTATAACGCAATATGCTGCAGCATTACACCGGGGTCCATTTCCCGGGCATTATCTTTGACAAAATCGCTCAGTTCCTCTCCGCTGGCGTATGAATATTCCAGACTTTTTTTAATTAAACGGTCGATCTGGCGTAATAATACAACAGGTATACTTCTTCTCGCTGCTATTCCACCAAGAGGCACCGGAAATCCAGTCTCCTGCTCCCAGAAATGTCCAAGGTCGGTTTGTTTAACGAGCCCTTTATCCTGGTAAGTAAAGCGGTTTTCATGAATGATCACACCCAGTTTTACGGCCTGGATATTATCGAGAGAACCAGTGCTGCTCAATACATAATCCTCGATCTCATTATACCTTAGAAAAACTTTATTGGTAGCTTCAGGGTATGCAAGAGAAAACAAGACATGGGCAGAAGTGTTTCTGCCCGGAATGGCAACCACACCCAGCTTTACTGCCGGAGCAGGGATGGGTAATGTAGAAATCAGCAGGGGACCGACACCCATACCCAGGGCACCTCCGGAATTTAATATCAGGTAGTTTTCCAGTATTAAAGGGAGGCTGCCATAACTGATCTTAGTAACATCGAGATGGCCGCGAATGGCCATTTCATTAAGGGTCTGGACGTCTTCCATGGTTACTTCAAAGTGGAGCCCTTCAGTATCCATCTTATTATTTACGAGTGCATCGAAAATAAAGGTATCGTTGGGGCAGGGGGAAAATCCTATTTTAATTTTCATCTATCGTGTGTTTATCAATCCGGTAATGATTTGTTGAAGGCGATCGTTAAGAACAGCAATCGCTTCCTGAATTTTCCACCTGGATTTATGTCTATCCCCGGCAAAATTGGATACTGCCCGGAGTTGTAAAAAAGGAATGTTCTCCAGCAGGCATACATAGTGAAGCGCTGCACCTTCCATGGATTCAATGACGGGATCGTATTTATTTTTGATGACCGTAACCTGCTCAGGAGTTGAACTGATGGTGTTTACTGTTGCTCCGCGAACAAAGGGAATTCCGTAAGGTTCAAAGCGTTTCCGGTAAGGATTTGCCAGCATCCGGCCGGAAAAAGGCGTTGCGTTAATTGCAACAAATCCCATATCGAAAACGTCTGTCAATTCATTTTGTTCGATGGCTCCGAGATCGGCGAAGACTTCTTCTGCTATCAGTACCGCGCTGCCGGGTGGATAATCCGGAAGATAACTTCCCCCGATACCTGCCTGTATAATGATGTCCGGTTTTTTTTGTGCAATAGACCGGGTCAGCGCATAGGCAGTGCAAACGCCCCCAACTCCTGTAATGAGCAGCTCCACATCAGCAAAGCGATTGCTTTCCATCCATTCGATCACCGGTTGAACCTCCTTTGAGGTGGCTGAAGCTAACATGATCCGCATTCAGCAAAAATAC
>JAYUXA010000364.1:0-4960 GCA_043753245.1 Chitinophagaceae bacterium | reverse complement strand
CAACATTTCCGGTGCTGGTAATGCGCATTTTTTCGTCGATGGCAGCAAACCCATTGGTAAATAAGATCAGATTCCTCCCAGTGGAACCATTACCGATAAGAAAATCCCTACCAGTTGCGTACAGATAGGCAGTGTTTGCTCCGCTAAGTATCGGTGCGGCGGCACTGGTATACCCACTGGAATTTATACCCATGTCCACGAAATTTATCGTTTCATTGCCGTTGTTGGCAGATGCTACAATATCTGAACTGGCACTGTCCATATTGGAACGGTTATGAATATTTAATTGCAGATAATTATTAATATTTCCTTTTCCGCTGATCACATTGAAAGAGGTAGTGGTACCGGCATCAACCAGTAATTTTTCAGGAGCGGTAATATTAAACGCCGTTGCGCCTATACCAACGTTTCCAAATTCACTGATACGCATTTTTTCAGTGTTACTGGTGAAAAACCGAAGGTCAGTCAGTTCATTTGATCCCGAACCTTTGTAAAAAGCTTCCATGGAAGATCCCGGTCCACTGCCCATTATTCCATTGTACCGGGGAACATACCGGAAATAACCGATCTGATCACCAGACACGAGGTCGGAGGGAGAAGCAATTGCACCCCTTGATTTGGTTAGATATATTCCTTGCGTGGTACCTGCTCCATAATCATCAAATACATAATCATTTCCCAACTCACTGCCCTGGCTCACCAGCTGTATTCTTCCAACAGGCGCGGTGGTACCTATCCCAAGGAATCCCCCGGTGGTAAGCCTCATTTTTTCTACGTTATTCGTGATAAACGGAAGATCAAAATTGCTAATTGTTCCAAGTGATTTTACCGAGCTAAGTCGGTTTCCTCCCTGCATCCAGGCATTTCCTGTAGTAGCCGTTTTAGCCACAGCCACATTCTGGTTCAGGACATACCAATTGGTTCCATTGCTCACAAAACAAATAATTTCATTGGGTTCGTCGATTGTCCATGAGGTGAGTCCATCAATAGTTTGGGCACTGGTTGTATTAATAGTCAGGACCGGTGTAGGCACCGTGCTGCTTGCATTTTTGATCCAGTACATTCTTCCAGTACACCCAATAGCCGTTGGCAGTGTGCTGGCGGTATTACTGACGCCGGTAAATACCACACTGTAATCAGTGGTGGTGATAGCACCGCTCGCGAACGTCCTGAAACTGGCAGACATGGATCCGCGAACATCAAGCATCGAATTGGGAGCTGTGGTGCCGATACCCACCTGCGCATGAAGCTGCAGACTTGTTAGAATACTGAGTGCAAAGAGGAAAGTGTTTCTCATGATTATTGAATTTGCGGATCTGCTGAACATATGGCCAGCACATTGGGTTTGTTTGTTGACTTTTTAATGTTCTCCCATAACCAGTTCACGCTTAGTACAAAATAGGCATCGCCGCTTCTCCGGCTGAAAACATACAGTGGTACTGTCCAGTTCTTTACTGAAAATCCCAGCATACATCCTGGCTCCAGTTTACCTTCTGCTCCATACCCGTTTGTTTGCTGAAATGCCAACCCTCCATACATCCAGCTGGTAGCCTGGTAACCCAGTTCAGTCCAGCTAAAAAAATATTTATTCATTTTTTCCTGCAGGGAAAAAGTGTATTGGGATTGGGTAGAAAAAAATAAATGCTGATAATCCAGGTCGATATTCATACCCAGAGAACCTCCATTCATTTTACCTATTAACCCACCTACCAGGGGAGTAGCAGCATAAGCAAAATCTCCCTTACCCACAAATGTTTTACCGGCATACAACGAAAAGGTCTGGTCTTCATCATAATTATACCTTGCCTCCCCATACCAGTTATTTCTGGTGGTATAATGTGCCATAGGAACAACTGCCGCCCCATCACCTGACTTGATATAATACAATTGTTCAAAGCCCCCTGTTTCCTGAGGCTTTGCTTCCAAAAAGGAAAAGCACACCATTATTATTATGGTCATGTTATTTCGCATTGTCAATAAGAATCAGTTCAGCTGTAGCGAGTTTATTTAATAAGCATATATCTTTAAGATGCGGGTTCCAGTAAAAGATCAGTTTATCGATCGGACGCCATAATATTACCCAGCTGAATACGTCAAGGCTGTTACTCAGCCCGCTGTGCATCCGGTGTTCATCATTAAAAAGCAATGGTATAAATCCCTGGCAAAGCATTACTGCAAGCAGACTACAGCCCAGCAGTACCCATGTTCTCTTTTTAAATTTTTTAAATTCTTTCTGCCGGATTTCCAGCTTGTTATTAAAGTGGCGCCGGATAGCATAAATAAGAGGTTCGGCAAATGGTTTATCTGCTTCATTATTGCATTTAAACTTATAGAAAATGACTGTAAATCGTTTAACAGGTAAAACGCAGGTATCGATGTAGTAATCCAGTGCATGACTCAGCTGCCTTTTGTATATTGGCGCAGGATCATGGTCATTAAAATAACCATTTATCGTTGGCTGATCAATAGTCAGAAATATGTCAACACTTTTAGGTAAAGACTCAGACATGGTTGGATATTGGAACAATATGCTAGAACGGGCATCAGCGCCATGCAGATATATTCCGTGGATTTTTTTATGGCAAATAAGTATAAACTCTTAGTTGGCGGTCTGTATGGCATGGTTTTACTGATGCGTTTATTATGAAAAAGCAAAAAGTCAGTAAAGATTTTTACGTGGACTGGCACGTAGTGGCACCTGGAATATGGAGGATAAAAGACATTTTTGTAAATATATACCTGGTGCACAATCCCCAGGATAATACCTGGGTAATGATCGATGCAGGCTTACCCAGTTCTGCGAAAAAAATAATAAAAGTAACCCGGCATCTGTTCTGGCCAGAGTCAAGACCTTCCGGCATTATCCTTACTCATGCGCATTTTGATCATACCGGCTCCCTGCAAAAACTTGCTGAGGAATGGGATGTACCGGTGTATGCCCACAGCATGGAGCGGCCTTACCTTACCGGAATTTCAGCCTATCCTCCACCTGATCCATCCGTTGGAGGAGGGTTGATGTCGCTGCTTTCATTTTTATTTCCCAGAGGGCCCATTAATATTGCCAACCGGTTTATACCGCTTCCATCAGATGGAACATTGCCTGGGTTGACCGGATGGAAATACTACCATACTCCAGGTCATGCACCTGGACATATCAGCCTTATGAGACAAAGTGACCGTGTACTCATTGCCGGTGATGCAGTAGTTACCACCAATCAGGAATCAGCAGTGGCAGTAATGCTTCAGTCCCCGTCTCTTCAGGGCCCGCCAAAATATTTTACATACAATTGGATGTCTTCAGAAAGATCGGCTAAAATAATTGCTGCTTTAGAACCATCGATCCTCGCTACCGGACATGGTAAACCAATGGAAGGAACAGCAATGCGTAAAGCGTTGCATCAGCTGGCAGATCATTTTAGTGAACTGGCGGTACCTGATTCGGGAAGATATGTTAACCAGCCGGCGCTTGTTAACCAGGATGGAGTTCAGTATATCCCGCCATCGGCTACTACTAAACTTATTCTGACGGCAGCTGCAATCGCTGCCAGTGCAGTGCTGGGATATTTTTTTATTCAAAGATCCCGCAAACCATAAAAATTAGTTTTGCTATGCACACTGCAAAAATCATACGGCACAGGCACAAATACCATCATTATATTAATGATGATATCAAGTCAGTAAAAGAAGAAACATTTTTTAAAATTGTTTTTTCTGATCCGCAAGAGCTGGAGCGCTTTGAAGACTGGTGCCTGAAAAATGGAGGGAGATATGACTATGACAAGGATAATAGCTGCCAGCGCGGAGATATTCCCAAACTCGAAATGTTTAAGGAAGAGATCTGCTGGTGCGATATCATGACCTATTATCTGCTGCATATTTCCGGATATTCTTTTCATTCTACCATTCATCCCTACAAAGGAGAAGTTTATATAAAATAACCACCCTATATTCGTTTTATGAATGGAAAATGGTGGGGTGTGCTGCTGATTAATTTTTTGTATGTATCCCTTTTCTCACAGGTCGATTCGGTTTCCCAATTGCAGGAAGTTATAGTTAATGGTGATGCGGTTCAGATAAAAGTAAACGACGTTTCTCCAATGCTCCGGATTCAGACTCCTTTACTAAATATTCCTCAGAATATCCAGGTAATTACCAGCAAGCTTCTGCGCGAGCAGCAAATTTACGACATGCTGGAAGGTGTAACCCGTAATGTATCGGGAGCAACACGAAAAAACGACTGGGAAATAGTTGCGAACGTAGTCATGCGCGGTGCTACTATACCGGCATTTCGGAATGGAATGAATGTGCAGAGTTTCTCAGGACCGTTAGCAGAGGATATGAGTGTTGTGGACCGTATAGAATTTGTAAAAGGGCCTACGGGATTTATGCTCGCAAATGGAGATCCTGCCGGGTTTTATAATGTGGTGACTAAAAAACCTACAGGCGTCATCAGGGGAGAAGCTACCTTATCATTGGGAAGCTTCGACCTTTATCGTGCTGCACTTGACCTGGATGGAAAATTAAACAGCAGCGGTAAATTATTGTACCGGTTCAATATAATGGGCCAGCTTAAAAATTCACATATCCGGTATGATTTCAATAATCGCCTGACGGTAGCGCCGGTTCTCGCCTACCATTTCAATGAAAATACTTCGCTTACTGTAGAGTACACCTACCAGAGTATGAGCATGGCGATGATCGGTGCAGCGAATGTATTTTCCCCCAAAAAATATGGGGAGCTGCCGAAAAACTTCTCTACACTGGAACCTAATCTCGCCCCTACCACTATACAAGACCAGAGTCTTTTCGTAACAGGTAAGCATCGTATCAATGACCAGTGGAAATTTACGGCACAGCTGGCTTATCTGAATTATAACCAGACCGGTAGCTCGATGTGGCTGTCAGATATGCAACCGAATGGAGATATCGTTCGCAGTATTTCGAACTGGGATGCGTTTAA
>JAYUXA010000363.1:0-4993 GCA_043753245.1 Chitinophagaceae bacterium | reverse complement strand
CATTGTCTTCCGGGGTTTTACCGGTAGGAACAAGCGGTGAAGGTAAATTAGGCAACAATACCAGCGTATCGTCCAGGGTTTTTTCAACATCAGCAAGTTCCTTATTAAGGGGAGTTGCGGATTGGTTAAGTTCTTCCACCTGTTTTTTTAACGCTGCAACATCTTCAGCAGTCCCTTTTCGAATCAGAATGCCAATTTCTTTGGATAACCCATTGGCCCTGGACTGGATCAGCTCACTTTGCTGCTGCAGGTTCTTTTTTTTTGCATCCAATGCAAGGATCTCCTCAACGAGATGAACCTCTTTAAATTGTTTTAGAGCCAGTCCCTGTTTTACAAGCTCTGTATTTTGTCTTATATAATTCAGTTGGAGCATTCCGCTTGATTTGATGCAAATATATTGAACTGTATAGTTTATCCGGCTCAAGGCTCCAATATAGAACCGCGTAAATACAGACAAATGTATTGAACTGTTATAAGTTTCTACACTTACTACTGCACCGCAGAACGCTATGTAACTGAAGCAAATGTATTGAACTGTTATAAGTTTCTACCCGTGATGAGAGCACGCCGGTTTACCTCCGCCAGTTAGCTAATTTTTTTTGCGATTTCTGCGTCCTCTGCCTGTTGACAAAATGGAGCAGGTTTTCGAAGATATCCTTTACGTGTACTGAAACATGGAAGGGTCCCTATCTTTGCGTGATGCGTGTACATGATGATCTGCAAACCCGATGGTGGAATCTGGAGGGCCGTATGCTCGAACGGTTTGGTAAAAAACCCGATCTGGAAGGGATCCTGTTTCTTATCGGGATCCAGGAGTTTGGAAATATCAAAGATAAATTCACCAAAGAACAAAAGCAGGATCTTATGCATGTTGCGATATGTTCTTTGCTTTTGCAAAGCGGGTTTTATGAAGTTCTGGGGCATGATGATGACGGATGGCCGCACTTTCACCAGTTGAAAGAAATCCCTGTGATGGATATGATTGAACAGGAGAATTTTATTAAAGATCATGTGCTTCTATACTTTGAGCAACATGATTTTTAAATCCACATATTTTGTATTCTTGCATCAGAAAAAACTATTGTATGAATTTTCCGGGTAATCTTCGCTACACTAAAGACCATGAATGGCTAAAGATGGACGGCGATATCGCCACCATTGGCATTACTGAATTCGCGCAGAAAGAGCTCGGCGATATTGTTTACGTAGAAATTGAAACAGTAGGAAAGTCTCTGAAGGCAGAGACGGTATTCGGATCTGTAGAAGCAGTAAAGACTGTTTCTGATCTTTTTCTGCCCGTCTCAGGTACAGTGCTGGAATTGAATCCTGCCCTATCGGCCAATCCGGAACTGGTGAATTCAGATCCCTATGGCGAAGGCTGGATGGTAAAAATAAAGGTGGATAGTGTGGAAGACGTTAACGCACTGATGGACGCCGCTGCTTATCAAACGGAGGCCGGGGTATAAATCCGGGTAAACTCAATCTGCGTATATAACAAGGAAGGTTACCCTAGCATAAGAATTTCATAGTAATGGGAAATATACAGGGTTAAACTTTTGGGAACGTCCACTACATATAATGAACATCAACTGGTTGATCTGCTTAAAAGCAGGGATGACAAGGCATTTGGTTATCTGTATGATAACTATTCAGGATCTCTTTACACGATAATATCTCAGATTGTAACGGATGTGGAACTGGCTAATGATGTCCTGCAGGAAGTATTCATTAATATCTGGAGAAAAATCGAAAGCTACGATCCTGTTAAAGGCCGGTTGTTTACCTGGATGCTTAACATAGCGCGTAATGCATCTATCGATACATTGCGTTCAAAGAGCTACCAGAACAGCCAGAAGAATCAGCCGATGCCTGAGAACGAGGACTACAATGCAGGTGGACAGATTGCCCAGCTAAATGTGGACCATATTGGGTTCAGAAAGATACTGGAAAGACTGAAAAAGGAGCACAGGGTATTAATTGAATTGGCTTACTTCAAGGGTTATACGCACGAAGAAATTGCTGAGATCGAAAATATACCTCTGGGTACCGTTAAAACAAGAATTAGAAATGCTTTAATGCAACTAAGAGAATATTTGAAGTGAGTAATCAGGATTACATATCGAGTGGAATTATAGAAAGCTACGTCTTAGGACTGGCCGAACCCGAAGAACGGGAAGCGTTCGAGCGCATGTGCGCCGGACATTCCGATATCAGGGAGGCCAGAGAAGCTTTTGAAGTTTCCCTGGAGCAATATGCTTTGCTTAATCAGATGCAGCCTTCCCAAAATCTGAAGAGCAGAATATTCGCTGCAATTGATATAGAGAAAGACCAGCAGGGTGACCGGACAGGTGCTCTGCCTTTTGACCGTCAGACTGCTAATCCGGCTAAGGGAAAAGCCGTAATAGTTTCTTCAGGTGGATGGCAGCGCTACTTCGCAGCAGCAGCAGCTGTTCTGTTATTGTTAAGCACTGGGCTAAACTTTTACTTCTTTAATAAGTATAAGTCATACAATACACTATACGACCAATTGGTGGCCAATCAAACAGAACTGGCTTCACACGACCGGATCATGCAAACCCGCCTGCTAGAGTATGAGAAAGCTATGGGAACCATGAAGGATCCCAATATGGAGATCGTTAAGATGCCTGCCAATCCTAAAGGCCCCGATCCTCAAAGTCTGACTACAGTTTACTGGGATACGGTTACCAGAGATGTATATCTTTCGGTAAACCAGCTTCCTGTTCCTACACAAAATGAGCAATACCAGCTTTGGGCCCTCGTAGATGGAAAACCGGTGGATGCAGGTGTCTTTAATCTTAATGAAGGGCCTGGCTTAATCAAAATGAAAAATATACCGAAGGCGCAGGCTTTTGCAATAACTCTGGAGAAAAAGGGCGGTAGCCCAACCCCTACCATGGAAAAACTGTATGTTCTGGGAAAAGTTTAAATCCGATTGCTGATAATAGAAAAAGTTTTTATCTTTCCCGCTTTATGTTGTCACTGATCAGAGGTATTCTATCTTATAAGTTTTTTCCTGTCTGCTGGACTGTCTTCGTTATTATTTTATTGTGCCTGCCCGGGTCACTGGTTCCCGGAAATGGCATTTTTTCTATCCCAAATCTGGATAAACTGGTTCACGTCTTTCTTTTTGGAACAAATGTTATGCTATGGGGATGGCATTTCGGTCCCTTCGTTTATTCTACTGCTGCCATGAAAAAAGTGATATTGGCAGATGTCTTACTAACCATTGTTCTGGGGATCGGACTTGAATATGTCCAGCTCTATTTTATACCAAACCGGTCCTTTAGCGAAGGTGATATAGTTGCTGATATTATAGGAGCTGCGCTCGCAGGGAGCTGGCTATGGTACCGGTCACTGCAGCGGGTATAAATTTATTGTTATTTTTTTTGCAAACTGATGCAGCGTTTAACTGTATCGGGTGGTCTCCTTTAGCAGACTTCATAAAGCAGACAATTATCCAGGGTTGTTTAAAAATACAAAAGCCCCTGTAGAAACAGGGGCTGTAACCAAAACTAACTGCTTATGAGAAAATTTAATGCTTTATGAAGTCTTTCTAAATTTACTTAATATCTTAACGCAAAAGCGGTGCCATTAGTATCATTCGTCGATTAACCGGGTTTCTTCTCTAAACACTTCCCACGCTCGTAATACCAGTTGCAAAAATACACCCATGTAGATTTGTTTACTCTCTTTGAGATTGATTTCTCACAATCTTAACAATAGAATCTACAATGATGGACTGACTTAATTCTGCTTTGCAAGCTTTTCTGCATTCTCCGCAAACTGAAGCGCATCCAAAAATTCCTGAATATCCCCATTCAATACGGAATCCATATTATAAGCTGTAAGACCGATGCGATGATCTGTAATCCTACCCTGGGGAAAATTGTAGGTTCTTATCTTAGCGCTCCGGTCACCGCTGCTTACCAGGCTTTTCCGGTGTCTGGAGATCTCGTCCTCCTGTTTACGCACCTGTTCTTCATACAATTTAGTGCGCATCATCCCAAAAGCCTTTTCACGGTTCCCTAACTGAGACCTTTCCGTTTGGCAAACTATCACCAAACCCGTTGGCAAATGTGTTAGCATCACCTTGGTTTCTACTTTGTTTACGTTCTGGCCTCCGGCACCACCACTGCGGGAGGTTTCCATCTTTACATCTGCAGGGTTAAGTTCAAAATCCACTTCCTCCGCCTCAGGCATCACTGCTACTGTAGCCGCAGAGGTATGTACACGCCCGGAAGTTTCGGTGTCCGGCACCCGTTGTACACGGTGTACGCCACTCTCAAATTTGAGGATGCCATATACATCTTCGCCAATTACTTCTAGCTGAACTTCTTTATATCCCCCTACTGTTCCGCTGCTTTCACTGAGTATCGCCGTTTTCCACCCTCTTTTTTCACAGTAACGTATGTACATCCGGAGCAGATCTCCGGCAAAAAGGCTGGCCTCATCGCCTCCGGTACCTGCCCGGATCTCAATGATGGCATTTTTATCGTCCTGAGGATCTTTCGGTATCAGCAGCTGTCGTATGTATGCTTCCAGCTGAAGCTTTTTTTCATCTGCAGCAGGAGCTTCCAGTTTTGCCAGTTCCCGGAGTTCAGGATCGTCTCCGTTAAGCGCTTCCTTATAAAAGGCAATATCTTCAAGCGTTCTGATATAGGAATGATAGGAATTCACCACTTTTTCCAGGCTGCGGTATTCCTTGCTGGTTTCCACAAACCGCTTATTATTATTGACTATTTCAGGGTTGGTGAGTGCCACTCCGAGGTCGTTGAACCTTGCTTTTATGGCATCTAATTTATCTAACATAGATTCCTTTACTTTTAGGTAAAATCGGCTGCAAAGTTAATTGATTCATCGCTCATGGCTTACAGGAAATTCAGCGCAGACAATATTTTCGACGGGTATCAGATGCTGGGAGAAGATGCCGTAGTGATCACCAATGACCGCGGAACAATAACGGATATAGTCC
>JAYUXA010000362.1:0-10447 GCA_043753245.1 Chitinophagaceae bacterium | reverse complement strand
CTTTCGCTTCTGCTTTCCCTTCTTCGCTACTGATAAATTCTCCAAAGCCGGATAAGAATTCCACATTGGTGGTTTCCATCATATTATTGGCACGGAATAAATATACCAGTCCACCACGGGCTGCTTTTTCTGCGGCACCAGTAGCCTGAAACGTATCTAAAATAGTACCGGTGAAGGTATCTTTCTTCAGTGCTATCCTTAAAATACTGTCGCTTTTTTGGGCGCTGGTCAGTGCTTTTCTCAGCATACTTACATCCAGCCCGTTTTCACTGCCATCACCTTCTACTTTTTTCTTCGCTTTTAGCCAGGAATGATAAAGTTCAAGCGAATCGCCCTTCAGTGCTGTGGAATCAAAAGCAGGTGAGGTATATTGTTGTTTATAGGAATGATACACTCTTGCGCCTTCGTAAGAATCCTGCTTCACATTTTTTCCATCTTTTCCGCCTATAAAATTCCATCCATAAATGTCATCCACATATCCGTTCCGGTCATCATCGATTCCATTACCAGGAATTTCTTTTGGATTCTTCCATAAAACATTCTTCAGATCTTCATGCAGCGTATCCACTCCTGAATCAATCACCGCCACCAGCACCGGATTGCTTTTTAATCCTTTGGATTTGACAAAGTCATACGCTTCACTCATACTGATGCCACTGTATCCATCCTTAGCCTTATCCAGCAGCTGCCATCCATGTGGCAGGTCCGCAGGTTTTTGGGTCTGTGCAAAAGAAAGTATAGAGGTGGTTGAGAACGTAAGCGCAACCAATGTCGATTTGATCACCTGATTCATTAGACTGTATTTATTTGGAGTAAAACTATGGAAATAACCGCCAGACGGTAACATATATTACATGAATGGCGGTTATTGATTATAGCTAATTTTATCGGATCAGTTTAATTTCTACACGTCTGTTAAGTGCACGCCCTTCAAATGTAGTATTGGTAGTGACAGGGTTTCGGGATCCGTATCCCCTGACCGTTATCTTCGAATCAGATATACCATTTTGTACCAGGTATTTTTTTATCTGCTCCGCTCTTTTTAAAGCGAGGGTTTGGTTCATTCGGGCAGGCCCCGATTCATCGGCATGTCCTTCGATCATCACTTTTACAGACGGATCCGACTGCAGTACCTTAACGGTATATTGCAACACTCCAGCTGAATCCGGAAGCAGCTGATCACTGCTGGCAGCGAATTGCAGGATGGTCTCCGGAGTTTTTTCTACAGGCTTTAATTCGGCAACCACGGTATCGGCTTTATGAACGGGACAGCCTTTGGTAGCTGCAGTTCCTGGCTCTGAAGGGCATTGGTCTTTCTGATCGTTTACCCCGTCTCCATCGCTATCAGGAACAGGACAACCGTTAAATTCAGGCGTTCCTGCGAGATCAGGGCATGCATCGGCTTCATCCGTAATACCATCTCCATCCGTATCAACAACTGTTTCTTCCGGGATTTCTTTCACTGGAATACTGACTGGTCTTACCACAACCGGTTCTTTTGTTTTATTCAACCATATCCCCAGTGATGCTCCAACTACTTTATGATTAAAGGTTCCTTTGTAGGAAGCATGGTAAAAATTACTCAGCCCACGGCTCATAAACCCGGTTAATATAATATTTCCAATTTCAAAACCAGCACGGGCATTCATTCCCAGGTCCACTGTGTTTATTTTTCCGATATCCTTTCCTGTTGCCAGTGGCTGTTCTACATTTTTAAAACTGTTGGAGGTATACAACCTTGTTTCAAATTTTTGTTTGCCGCTGTAAAAAAAACTGACATAAGGTCCGGCACTGATCAAAAATTTTACATTTTTACCCAGTGGAACTTTATAGGCGATGTTAAGCGGAATTTCTATATAATTAATAGCCTGGTTTGATGTGGCCGAAACCGTATCCGTTAGCTGTGCAGATGCCGGGTCGTTGCTCATGAAATACTTTTGTCCTTTGGCCATATACTGAATGCCGGGTTGAAAGAAAAATCTGGAAGACAGCGGTACCTCTACAAGAATGCCTAGATGCATACCTGCCTTGCCGGTATAGCCTGGTTTAATAGAGGTTTCCCATGCAGGAAGGGAATTGGTTTCCTTCACGGAGGCAGAATGGCCACCGCCCATAATGGCCATGCGCATCTGGGAGTAAGAAAATAAGGCAACCGTTAGCAGAAGAACCGAAATAAATACCTTTTTCATAGCATTGGAGCTTTCAAGTCCACTTAACGTCTGGAAACTTTTATTAGTATGGATTTCATTTAAACATTCCACTATGTCAGGCAGCAGGTAAAATCTTACAAATCATCCGTGGAGACCGTTTATTTTGATGATATAAAGGACAAAATCATAAATGTTGTTCCTGTCTACTGAAGCGATGGGAATATATTAAACGTTAAATTGAATTCCCTGTGCCAGTGGCAGATGGGTAGAATAATTAATGGTATTGGTCTGCCTGCGCATATAATTTCTCCAGGCATCACTTCCACTTTCCCTGCCGCCACCTGTTTCTTTTTCTCCTCCAAAAGCGCCACCAATCTCCGCACCGGAAGTGCCGATGTTTACATTGGCAATACCACAATCGCTGCCGGATTGGGATAGAAAGAGTTCCGCCTCCCGAAGGTTGAGGGTCATAATGGAAGAGGACAAGCCCTGCGGTACTCCGTTTTGAATGTCGATGGCTTCCTCGATCGTTTTATATTTCAACAGGTATAAAATGGGGGCAAAGGTTTCATGCCGGACAATTGAAGCATCCGGATGCACTTCTGCGATACATGGGTATACATAACATCCGCTTTCGTATCCAGAGCCGCTTACTACTCCCCCTGCTACGATAAAGATGCCCCCCTGCTCCTTGCAGGTTTCTATAGATTGCAGGTACAGTTCTACTGCAGACTGGTCGATCAGCGGACCTACATGATTTTTTTCATCCAGGGGATCTCCGATTGATAATTGTTTATAGGCCGAGACCAGTTTGTTTTTTACGGTTTCGTAAATTTCTTCCTGAATAATTAATCTTCTCGTGCTGGTGCATCTTTGGCCTGCCGTGCCCACTGCTCCGAATACACTTCCTAATATAGCAATATCAAGATCCGCATCTTTAGAAATGATAATAGCATTGTTTCCACCGAGTTCGAGCAGGGAACGTCCCAGCCTGGCTGCCACTACAGCAGCAACGGCTTTACCCATTCGTGTAGATCCGGTGGCAGAGACCAGAGGAATCCGGGTATCCGCTGCCATCCATTCTCCCACCTCTTTTTCTCCGGCAATTAAAACTGATACCCCTTCGGGGACATTATTTGCAGCAAATATTTTAGACACAATAAACTGACAGGCTACTGCACATAAAGATGTTTTTTCTGATGGCTTCCAGATACACACATCTCCACAGATCCACGCCAGCATTGCGTTCCAGCTCCATACGGCTACCGGGAAATTAAACGCAGATATTATTCCCGTGATTCCGAGGGGATGCCATTGTTCATACATCCGGTGGGATGGGCGCTCACTGTGCATGGTCAACCCATGCAGCTGCCGGGACAATCCGACAGCAAAATCGCAGATGTCAATCATTTCCTGCACTTCTCCCAAACCTTCCTGAAGGCTCTTACCCATTTCATACGAAACGAGTTTACTCAATTCAGGTTTATGATGTCTTAATGCTTCTCCTATCTGTCGTACAATTTCTCCACGCCGCGGTGCAGGCCAGCTCTTCCACTCTTTAAATGCAGTAAGTGCAGTGGAAACCACTTCTTCATAATTCTCCCTGGTGGCCGAAGTAATTGTCCCAATTAATTTGCCATCAACAGGGGAGTAGGAAGAAAGGATCCGCCCGCCTTTCAGCCACCGTGTTCCGGTGGATACCCCTTCATTTTTTTCCTTTATTCCCGGAAGAGTGGAAAAGATGCTCATACCATACCAATTCACCGCAAGATACAACGCGGGTTTTAATACTGCTCCTGGTCGTTAGGAAAGTCGCGGCTTTTGACGTCTTTGATATATTGTTGAACGGCACCCGTTACCTGGGCTTCCAGGTTTAAATACTGCCTCAGAAAGCGGGGTTTAAATTCAGTATTAATACCTAGCATATCGTGCATTACCAGCACCTGTCCGTCACAGTCCCTGCCGGCGCCAATGCCGATAGTAGGGATGATCAGGCTTTCAGAGACCTGCCGGGCAAGAGTTGCCGGTATTTTTTCCAGCACGATAGCAAAACAACCGGCTTCTTCCAGCTGGATGGCATCGCGTTTGAGTTTTTCGGCCTCCGTTTCTTCTTTTGCACGAACCGTGTAGGTGCCAAATTTATAAATAGACTGTGGGGTAAGGCCAAGATGACCCATTACCGGAACTCCCGCCGCAAGGATACGTTTTGCAGATTCCAGCACTTCTTCCCCACCTTCCAGCTTTACGGCATGTGCACCGGTTTCTTTCATAATTCTGATCGCTGAAGCAAGTGCCTCTTTTGAATTGGACTGATAGGAACCAAAAGGCAGGTCCACTACCACAAAGCTCCGGCTTACAGCTCTGATCACCGAGGAAGCATGGTAAATGATCTGGTCGAGCGTAATTGGGAGTGTTGTTTCATGACCGGCCATTACGTTAGAGGCCGAGTCACCTACCAGGATCACATCGATGCCGGCTGCATCGAATAACCGGGCAAAAGAAAAATCATAAGCCGTTATCATGGATATTTTTTCTCCATTGGCCTTCATTTTCTGAAGAGTATGGGTCGTGATCTTTTTAATGTCCTTGTGTATGCTCATATTATTTTACTTCATGGTATAAATGCTGTATTAATCCATCTGCCAGCCCAATTTTCGGAACAAAGATCTCCTGGATATTCGCCCACTTCATTACATTTATAAATATAGAGATGGCCGGAACAATAACATCTGCCCTGTCTTCTCTCAGTTTATATACGGTTATTCTTTCTTTCAGGGAAAAACTGCTTAACTCTCTCAGATAATCTTTTAGCAGGTCCAGCTGCAGAGGTTTGCCTTCTTTTCTTTTAGAAAGCGAGAATACTTTATTGATATTTCCCCCGGAACCAATGGCCACCATATGCCCTTCATGACCCCGGGTTTCCCGGCTGATAAAATCTCTCATTTCATCCCACATCGCACCATCTACCTGTTCCTTTAATATTCGGATGGTACCGATATCAAAGGACCGTTTAAATACAAGTTGGCCGTCGGCGAAGAAGGTAAGTTCCGTACTTCCCCCACCTACATCAATATACAGATAGGAATGATCGTTGTCCAGGTTTTCGGCGATATGGTTTTCATAGATCAGGCTGGCTTCCGCATCGCCGGTAATGATCTCTATATCCACGCCGGTTTCTTCCCGTACCCTTTTAATAATGGCAGGGCCATTGGTTGCATCCCGCATGGCTGAAGTAGCGCAGGCTTTAAGGTATTCTACCCCGTATACATCGGCCAGTAATTTGTACGATTTAATGGTTTTAATGATCATTATTTCCTTTTCAGGAGAAATAAATTTATTTTCAAACACATCAAATCCCAATCGCAAAGGAACACGCACCAGATTCAATTTCTGAAATTGCGCTTTTCCATTGGCGTTAGTCTGCGCGTCCGATATCAGTAACCGGGCTGCATTACTTCCAATATCAATTGCTGCCAGCTTCATAGTTAATGTTGTTTATCCTGCCTCATACCGGTTTACATATTAAACTGCTGCAGATAATTATATATTTCTTCCTGTGATCGTATGGGTTTAGCCGATTTTTTCCGCACATATTTGTTGCTAAGCTCATTGTCCAGAATCCTGGCTTTCACATTGTCCTGCAATTGTATATCAAAAAGATCAATCAGCACTTTTTTTATTCCCTGATCTTTAATGGGGCAGGTTACTTCTACCCGGTGATCCAGGTTGCGTACCATCCAGTCTGCCGATGAAATAAAAACCTTCTCATTTCCCCCGTTTAAAAAAATAAATACTCTTGCATGCTCCAGGTACTCATCAACAATGCTAATTGCTTTTATAGGATGAATAAATTTTTTATTTTCGGAAAACATGCAAAATATACCGCGTATCACCAGCTTGATCTGTACGCCTGCCCGGGCGGCTTCATACAATCTTTCAATGATCTGCTCATCCGACAGGGAGTTCATTTTAAGAAAAATAGCCGCAGGTTTTTTTGCTTTTGCATGTTTAATTTCTTTACTGATGAGTTTGTTGATCTCCTTACGCAAAGAAATGGGGCAGGGGATCAGGTTGGTGCAGCTTTTAAGTATGGGCATGCCGTCCTTCCATTTTTCAAAATAGGTGAACATGCGGTTCACGTCCGCCATGATATTTCTATCCGCCGTGAGCAGGCAATGATCGCCATACAGGGTAGACGTTTTTTCATTTAGATTGCCAGTGCTCACAAACCCATAATGAAGCGTTCTGTTGTTCAGTCTTTTTTTGATCATGCAGATCTTCGCATGCACTTTAAGGTTAGGAATACTGATCAATACTTTTACGCCTTCCAGCTCAAGGTAATTTTTCCATTCTATATTCGCCTCCTCGTCAAAACGGGCACGTAATTCCAGCATCACCGTTACCTGTTTCCCATTGCGCGCGGCATTGACGAGGGCATTAACAATTTTAGAGTTGGAGGCCAGACGGTAGGCCGTAATTTTAATAGCAGTGACTTCCGGATCGATCGCCGCTTCACGCAGCAGGTCGATGACCGGATCAAAAGAATGGTAGGGAAAATTAAGCATTACATCATTTTCCAGCACCACATCCGTCACCCGGTTAGCATATTTTAATAAGGGATGGAGAAAAGGCTTGTTGCGGTGCCCGCTTTCTGTAAACACATCCGGAAATTCCATAAAATGACGGAAATTATGTATCCTGCCTCCGGGGATAAGCGAATCCTTGGTAGATAAATTCAGTTTTTTCATCAGGAAATCCAGTAACAGCGGATCCATTTCCTTGTCATAGACAAATCGCACAGCCTTACCTTTTCGCCGGTTTTTTAATCCTTTTTCGATTTTCTGGATAAAGGAGGTAGTCATGTCCTGATCAATATCCATTTCTGCATCTTTGGTTACCTTAAATATCCATGAATCATACTCATCATAGCCAAAGAAAGAAAAAATGTTTTTCAGGTTAAACCGGATCACATCCTCCAGGAGTATGATGTTTTGTTCACCTTCCGGCGAGGGCAGCTCCCGAAAACGGCCGGCAACTTTAGAAGGTACCTCAATGATCGCATATTTGCGTTTCAGCGAGTGGTCTTTCGTAGACAACACCACGCCGAGGTAAATTGACTTTTCCCGGAGATACGGTAGTTGAGCAATGCTTTCGATCATTAAAGGAATGATATTGGAGCGGACTTCTTCCTCAAAATATTTCTTGACAAAAAGCTCCTGCTCGGCATTTAATTCCGTTTCATTTAACAGAAAAATATTTTGCTTTTCCATTTCCTCCCGAATCTTTTCCCAGATCCGGTGAAAATCGGCCTGCTGGTCCAGCACGATCTCCTGGATCTCATTAAGAATATGTGCAGGTGCCTGTTCCAGGTGCATATTCCGGATCTTACTGCCGTATACCACCATTCGTTTCAGGGTAGCTACCCGAACCCGGAAAAACTCATCGGTATTATTAGAAAAGATCCCCAGGAATTTGATCCGTTCCTTCAGCGGCACCGTAGGATCGGATGCTTCCTGCAATACCCTTGCGTTAAAAGAAAGCCAACTGATATCTCTCGCTATTGTTTTTCGTTTCATGTCTGTCATTTCCCGCTTTTGTATACGGGTGCAAAGTTTGATGCAGTAAAGAAAGTCCAAATTACCAAATTATGAACCAACCGGAGCTATAACACCTGGCTTTACAGGCACACGGGTTAAGAAAGCCAGTGTTTGTGACCAGCAGAAAATCTCCGCTTACCTCCTGAGGCAAAACATTCTATGGATCCCTTATAAAATGTTTTGAAAAATAAAATTATTTACCGACCTTCGCCGTCCAAATTTTTCGACATGTCAAGAATATGCCAGATCACCGGGAAGATCCCTATTTCGGGTAATACCGTTTCCCATTCCAATATTAAGACCAAGCGCAGATTCCTCCCGAATCTTCAGACCAAACGTTATTTTCTTGCTGAAGAAGACAAGTGGATTACGCTGAAGATATCTACAGAAGGTATCCGTACCATCAACAAAAATGGTTTATACAGAGTAGTTAAAGAACTCAGAGCGCAGGGTCAAAAAATCTAAATTCGCCTCGTCTACGACGGGACCAACCAATAAATAACATACAATGGCAAAGAAAGGAAGCAGAGTACAGGTAATTCTGGAATGCACTGAACATAAAACCAGCGGCCTCCGTGGTACCAGTCGTTACATCAGCGAGAAGAATAAAAAAAATACTCCTGAAAGACTTGAGTTAAAGAAATTTAACCCGATCATGAAAAAATATACTATCCACAAAGAAATTAAATAATTTTTACCATGGCAAAAGCAGCTAAAACAGCGATCAAAACCAAGGACCAGAAAACAGCTGCCGAAGCTAAAAACTGGACTAAAGTCATAAAGGCGGTCCGCAGTCCTTCATCAGGAGCGTACACGTTTAAAGAAGCTATCATCCATAAGGATAAGGTGAAAGAATTTCTTGCGCAAAAATAATTCGGTTTGATCGTACCATTTTCAAAAGCTGTTCCTCACCGGACAGCTTTTTGTGTTTATATCAATTAAATTACTATCCATGGGATTCTTCGATAAACTTTTTGGTAAAAAAGAAAAGGAAAGTCTTGATCAGGGGTTGCAAAAAACCAAAGAAGGATTTTTATCCAAAATAACCAAAGCGGTTGCAGGAAAATCCATAGTAGACGAAGAAGTGCTGGATAATCTTGAAAATGCGTTGGTTAGTGCGGATGTCGGAATTGATACTACTGCACAAATCATTGAACGTATTGAGAAGAGAGTGGCGAGAGACAAATATCTGGGTATCAGCGAACTCAACAAGATACTTCAGGAAGAAATAGAAGAGCTGCTGACGGATTCCAATGAAAGCGACTATACGTTTACGTCAGACCTTCCGGCAAAACCTTACGTGATATTAGTAGTAGGAGTGAACGGTGCCGGAAAAACCACGACTATCGGTAAACTGGCTTTTAATTTTAAAAAAGCGGGAAAGTCCGTTTTATTAGGAGCTGCAGACACTTTCCGGGCTGCTGCAGTGGAGCAGCTTACTATCTGGAGTGAACGTACAGGAGTACCTATTGTTAAACAGCCCATGGGATCAGATCCGGCTTCCGTTGCCTTTGATACCGTGCAAAGCGGTTTGTCAAGGGGAGTGGATGTAATCATTATTGATACGGCCGGCCGGCTGCACAACAAAGCACATTTAATGGATGAGCTGACAAAAATTAAAAAAGTCACCAGCAAAATAATTCCAAAGTCGCCGCATGAGGTATTGCTGGTGCTGGATGGTTCCACCGGGCAAAATGCGCTGGAACAGGCAAAACAGTTTACTGCTGCAACAGACGTTACCGCCCTGGCGATCACCAAACTTGATGGCACAGCGAAAGGTGGTGTTGTCCTCGCTGTTGCCAACCAGTTTAAGATTCCGGTAAAATTTATAGGTGTAGGGGAAAAGATGGAAGACCTGCTGGTATTTAATAAACATGAATTTGTTAGCAGTCTTTTTAATCTCGAAAAATAATTTCCTTAAAGATGCAAACGGCATCATTAATTTATTTTCTTTGCACAAAATAATAATATGAAAAAAAATTTTTTAATGGGCCTTGGGGTGGTGCTTATGTCTATTGGTGCACCCCGGTCATTTGCACAGAAATCAGCAAGCGGAAGTGATTATCAAACAGCGATCGGTCTTGGTATTGACGTTGGTGATGGCGGTACCCTGGTAGGACCCTCTATCAAACACTTCTTTACGGAGAATAGTGTGGGTGCGGGCGAACTTCTGTTTGGCAACCATACTGTGGCCGTACAGGCTTTTTATCAGTACCACAGAGAATTTGACGGTGCTGAAGGCCTTAGATGGTTTGCAGGGGGCGGTCCTTCTTTTCAGTTTTATAGCTATAGGGGGTTTAATCAGGCAGATATTGCCCTTGTACCTATGGGTGGTCTGGACTACAAAATACCCGACGTTCCCCTGAGTTTTTCTTTCGACTGGAGACCAAATCTATTTCTTACCCATGGCTCAGGAATAAATGCAGCGCGTTTTGGCCTGGGTTTTAGATATGCATTCAATTAACAAAAAACCATTCAGCATCATTTTTAAAATAGCAGGTAAGCATCTGTTTTATCCTGCATGATGATAATCGGCTGAAAGCCATATCTCTTAAACTGCAACAGATGAATTTCACAGCCGCAAATGGTGCATTGATTGTACCTTTGCGGCTCTTTTATGAAAACAAAAACGCTCAGAAAAGACAAGGTCAACATCATAACACTCGGCTGTAGCAAAAATATGGTTGACAGTGAAGTGCT
>JAYUXA010000361.1:0-5040 GCA_043753245.1 Chitinophagaceae bacterium | reverse complement strand
TGTTCCAGTCCTTTGTCTTTTAAGGAAGCTACCATCCGGTGCACGGATGCTCCTGTAGAAGCAAAGCGGAAGGAGCCGGTGTCGGCCATCACGCCGGCGTACAGGCACTCCGCAATGGCCTGGTTTATTTTATCCTCCTGGCCCGACTGCACAATAAAATCATACACCATTTCGCTCGTGGAGCTTTTGGAGGTATTACTCACTCCGTAATCAAAACTCGGTTCATCCGGCTGCTGATGGTGGTCTATTAAGATGCGTATTCCCTTGAAATCGTATAACCTGGGCGATAGATTGCGCGTCCGGGTAAAAATATTAAAATCCAGACAAAATAGCCATTCCGCCTCTTGTAATGCAGTTGAAACTTTCTCTGCATGCGCTGACAATTCAAAGTCAAGGACTTTGTGGGTGTCCGGCATCCAATTGAGCCAGGAGGCCCAGTTGGTGGGAGATATTACAGTAACGGTATGCCCAAGCCTGATCAGAAAATGATACAACCCCAGAGACGACCCCATGGCATCAGGGTCGGGTTTCTGATGTGTGGTGATCACTATCTTCTTAGGCTGGCTCAGCAGCGGAAATATGTCCTGTATAGGTTTCATTAAACGGTGCGCAAAGTTGCGGAATTAATGCGCAATCGCCAATTTTAATACGGCAGGAAATTTTTACCTTTGCCGCAAAATTGAAAAGCATGACCAACCGGACGTTTACAATGATTAAACCTGATGCATTTAAAAACGGGCATTCAGGAGCGATCATAGACAGGATAATTAAAGAAGGATACAGGATCGTCGCGTTAAAGCTGACCCATCTTACTGAAGCAAAAGCGGGACAATTTTATGAAGTTCATAAGGAAAGGCCTTTTTATGGTGAGCTGGTTTCGTTTATGAGCAGTGGCCCTATCATTGCCGCTATTCTTGAAAAAGAAAATGCGGTATCGGCTTTTCGCACATTGATCGGAGCAACGGATCCCTCTAAGGCCGAAACCAACACGATCAGAAAATTATTTGCTGCTTCATTGGGTGAAAATGCAGTCCACGGCAGTGACAGTGACGACAATGCAAAGATCGAAGGGGATTTCTTTTTCAGTATACTGGAAAGGATTTAATACATTGTTGTTCCCGTTCGCTGCATGACACCGGACGGGAACAATAAAATTTTTCAGATATGGATAAGCCGATCATTGGTATCATTATGGGAAGTGACAGCGACCTCCCGGTTATGAAGGCCGCAGCCGATTTTTTAACCAATCTGGATATTCCTTTTGAACTCACCATTGTTTCTGCTCACCGTACTCCGAAGCGTATGGTTCAGTATGCCGAAACCGCCCGGCAACGCGGACTTAAGGCTATAATTGCCGGAGCCGGCGGTGCGGCTCACCTTCCGGGAATGGTAGCTTCTCTGACCACATTACCTGTTATTGGGGTGCCGGTTAAATCTTCTAATTCCATAGATGGATGGGACTCTGTTTTATCTATTTTACAAATGCCAACTGGTATACCTGTAGCCACTGTTGCCCTGAATGGTGCAAAAAATGCAGCTATCCTCGCCGCCAGTATCCTCGGAGCTTTTGATGAAGCCATTTCTGAAAAACTCACAGCTTACAAAAGAGAGATGGAATCAGAAGTTCTGGCCAGGGCAAATAGTATTCAATCAGAAGGGTGGACCAATTCTTTTGATAAATAAATTACTTTACTACCAGCACGGCAAACCGCTGCTCCAGTGTGTAGGAATGATCATAGATCATTCGGATAAAATCATTACCCCATTTTGAATAATAAGGCATAAAATTATCTACCCTTTCCTGCAGACCATCGTTGGGAAATAACTCCTTTTTAATTGAAGACAACTGTTTCAATGCATCTGCGAATTTTCTTTTTTCCGCTTTCAGCATTTTTTTCTCCAGCTTTTGTAACCGGTCTGCACACCTTTCCCTGAGTGCATCCACATGAGCGGTGAGCGTACTGTCTATTTTTTTTGTGGTCTCCAGTATATGAGCATATATTTCAGTGATCTCCTGAATTTCTCTGGTCAGACTTAATTTTTTGCCGGAATCTCTTTTAACAATCTGATCTGATAAAGACTGCTGGTCCTGAAATAGTGCAGGAATGGATAATTGAAGTTTGTCCAGCTTTTGTTTCCATTTTTTTTCAATGATCATAAAAGAATTACGAACGACCAGCACCGGATACGAAACCTGGTAATGATCGAATAATTCTTTTAATTCCATCCAATAAGCCAGTTCACCGCCACCTCCGATAAATGCTACATTAGGAAGAATTGTTTCCTGAAAGATTCCTCTTAGTATCACGTTGGGACTGAATCTTTCCGGATGCAGGTTCAACTCATTCAGAATACCCTGTCTGTTAAAAGAAATACCTGTGTTTAGCACCTGCCATTCTTCCCCTTTGCGTTCTATTCTTTCCCGGATATCGTTGCGGAGATAAAATAAATTAATATCCCTGGGATGTGCCTGCACTTTAAAAGAAGCACTCATCTTTTCTACCGTTTTTGAAACCATTGCAGCAGACCGCTGATGTAGCAGTTCATCTTCAAAAATTCCGGATACCAGTCTTTTCAGGGTTGCATTGTCCGGCAGCAGCACCACTAACCCGTAGCTGGCAAAAAGATGGTGAATTAATTTTAAAGTACCCGTTTGTATATCCGGGCTTTCAAGATAGCATATCTTAAGTAAAGCGATCAACTCTTCCCCGTGTGGATTGATCACCAGTTCCCCTTCTATCCGGTCAATAATTTTTTCCAGTCCTTCGGGTTTCATCTTTCCCACAGCACCTTTTTGCGTTGTCTTCCACTCTATCTTATCTCCGTTCAGGAAGATATTTCCCAATTCGTCCAAATCGGCATCTTCACTGCCCATGTAAAAAACAGGCACAAAATTATTCTCTGGAAATTGTTTCTGCAGGTTTTCTGTCAACCGTATTGCATGTATGATCTTGTAAATAAAAAACAGGCTGCCTGTAAAGATCGCTGGCTGATGTGCGGTACACACCGTAAAGGTATTCTCCTTTAAGAGCAAATTAATGTTTACCGCAACCTTTCCACTTGTATCTATCCCACTATATTGCTTTTCCAGTACTGTTTGTAATACGATCCTGTTTACAGGAAATGTTTTTCTTTGTTCTAAAGCTTTTGCCAGCCCATCAGTAGAAACAGGATATTTAATAAACGGGCTAAGCCTGATATCATTTTGGATATACGCATTAACGATATTGGAAAAATAGCCTGTTTCGCTATAGGACAGATCAGTAAATGTACCGTCCATTTATTGCAATTGGTAAGCTACAATACTGTTCCTGAGAAAAGTAGGTACATACAGTATTTTGTTCTTTGCATCATAATCGATGTCTGCAGAATTAATTTTATCGTCTTTTGTATCCAGCAGTTTTTCAACAGTGCCATCTGCTTTTACATAATAGATGGTTCCTTGCCAGAGTGAAGCCAGAAAATCGCCACCTTCCACATGGACCAGGCCATCTGCATTACCATCAAGGCCTTCTGCTATTTTTAGATGCTCCCTGTCTGCCCCAATTTTATACAACGCTTTATTGTCGAGCACATACAATTCTTTATTGTACACCAGCACTCCGTTTGGTCCCTGCAGATCTTTTAAATAAACGGACGACTTATTATTTTCTATCTTATGGACAAGTTTGGTCTGAGAATCAGAAATATAAATAATCCCATCTTCGGATGCAGTGACATCATTTAAAAATTTCGCGCCCGGAACCGGTATTTTTTTAATGATTTTTCCAGTAGTTATATCGATAACGGCGACTTCATCTATATCAGCCACCCATAAATTATTTTTAACAAGCGCCATTCCTTTTGGGGCATTTAATCCCTTCACCCAATCGACATTAATAATATTCCCATCCAGACCAACTTTTCCGATAGAGCCCATACCATCTTTTTTATTAGCTTCTCCATCAATATTAGAAACGTACAAAATGGAGTTTCCCTCATCGTATAAAACAGATTCAGGAATCTTTAAGGTGGAATCGGTGGACCATTTTTTTACAAGCTGGTGCTGTGCTGACAGAAGGCCTGGGCAGGCAGCAATAAAGGCAGTTAGCGCGAAGGAAAATATAATTTTACGCATAGATAATATTTTATACAATTTATGAAAATTACTTCACTGAAAATTTATAAATAGTCGTCTCCCGGAAGGTCTCTCCCGGTCTTAATACGGTGTCCGGAAATAAAGGCTGGTTGGGGGAATCCGGAAAGTGCTGCGTTTCGAGGCACAATCCCCCATGACGGGGATATTTTTTTCCTTTTTTTCCGGTCAGAGATCCATCGAGAAAGTTGCCGGTGTAAAACTGGATGCCTGGCTGGGTAGTATAGACTTCCATCAAACGCCTACTTAATGGATGAAATAAGGAAGCTGCGAGCTCAGGAACCCGAGGAGTTTTTTTTATGAGTACCCAGGTATGATCAAATCCACCCTCTATATGCGGCAGATACAGACCTATGTTTTTAGGGACGGTAAAATCCATGATAGAATTTTTGACTCCCCTTAATTCTCCCGTAGGGATATAAGCCTTATCCACCGCTACAAACTTGCCGGCATTGATATACAGTTCATGACCTTCCACTGTTGCCTCTTCCGGAAACAAATTAAAATAAGCATGATTGGTCAGGTTGATGACGGTAGGTTTATCTGTGGTTGCGCTGTACTCTATTTTAATTTCATTGTCACTGGTGAGTGTATAGACCACCTCTGATGATAAGTTTCCCGGAAAACCTTCTTCGCCGTCAATACTTTCATAATTCAGCACCAGTGAATCACCAGTTTGTTGTATTGTCCAGATCTTCGTATTAAATGCTTCTATTCCGCCATGGAGAGTATTCTCTCCATTATTGACTGGTAGCTGGTAAGAGTGGCCATCGAGCTGAAATCTACCTCTGGCAATACGGTTGGCATACCTGCCGGTAATGCATCCGAAAAAGGGATTTTCTTTTTGCCGGTAATCCCCTGGAGTATCGAAGCCCAGAGTAACGTCTTCCATTTTCCCATCACTA
>JAYUXA010000360.1:0-5045 GCA_043753245.1 Chitinophagaceae bacterium | reverse complement strand
TATGGATTCATTCGAATGAAGCTGCACTCCGGAACTATTCTTCTTTAACTGATCAAAATTATCAGCAGTAGTAGATCCAATCGGCGACAGTATATTATCGGAAGCTATAAATACGTCTTTCATTACTTTTTTTAATTAATCCAATCCATGTACTTTTTTCCAGTCCTCGAAGAATGGCGGTGAAACCAGTTGGAGAACAGATCCTTCCTTATCCAGAAAAACCTGTACAGAAGATCCTGTGGCCACCAGTTCATCAGTACCAGCATTGTATAAATGATAATTGAAGACCATTTTTGCTGCCACGCTGGAAATATATTCAATTTCTATCCGAACGCTATCCCCATAGCGAAGGGATCTTTTATAACTGCATTGAATATTTACAATGGGTATTACAAATCCTGCTTGATAAAATGCGAGATAACCTACACCATACTTTTTCCCGAATGCTTCTCTCCCATCTTCAAAATAACGGATATAATGACCATGCCATACAATACCCAGAGGATCAGCTTCACTGAATTTTACGTCCAGCTCTGTAGTATGTTTTAAGGTCTTCTGCACCATCGCCCTTTTTTAGTGGTTTAAACAATAAAGATCTTCATTTCACATTGAGCCAACAGTACACCATTCCTTCTGATTTTTCCGGAAATCAGAGAAACGTTGAATACCGTGTTTTGAATGCTTATTTCCGTTTCAAGGGTATCGCCGGTTTCAGGAAGTTCCATGATCTCGAAGTCTTTCACAGCACCGATATAACCCATAGGAACAGGTTTGTTTTCTTCACGGGCAATGTATCCGGCCCTGGCGGCGGCGGTCTGGGCAATGTTTTCTAATAGCCCTGGCTCACACAGCTTTCCGTTCTCCACAAATATATTGTCTGCTCTCACCACAAGAGTAGTGCAGGTAATTAGTTCATCGGAACCAACCAATGCATCGATCATCACCATAGGTGGCCCCTGAGGGATGAGTGACCCGATATTTTCTTTGGATACCAACATTACGATTGCCAGAAATTATAATAGTTATACCACTGCTCAGGATACTGCTGCACCATACCTTCCATCGCACCGGCATAATCCTTTAGCATTTCCTGCATAGCGGCTTCTTTTTCCAAATGTCCGTATTCTATTGGAGCACTCGCGAAAAAATGATACTGAAAAGTAGATTCTTTTGCTGCGAATACAAAAGACAGGGGTACTTTAAAGCGGGTCGCCAGCACATAAGCACCTGCAGGAAATCTGGCATCTTCCCCTAAAAAACCCGTTGTTAGCGTTTTATTCCCTTCAATGAATCTATCGGAATGCATGCACACCAGTTCATTATTTTTAAAGGCATTATTAATTTCATAAATATGGGAGAGGTCTTTTTTGATCACGATAACATTCAGTAACCGCTCTCCGGTAACCGACTCCATGTATGTTTTGATCTGGTGCTGCTCTCCATCAAACATCACTACATTAACCCTGGTATCTAACCGGTTTAATAAATGCCCTGCAATTTCCCAGTTACCAATATGGGCACTTAATAACAACCCCCCCTTTTGCATGTTCACCATGTCTTTCAGATTTTCTTCACCATCAAAATTAAAGGTGAACTTATTTGGAATGCCAGACATGATAACGACTTTGTCTATTAAGCTCTGGCCGAATAACAGATAGTTTTTATAGATGCTGATGAATGATCTGCTGGTGCTGTATCCGAGCTTGTGGTGAAAATAATGGTAGCTGCTGCTGAAGGATTTATAAGAAAACAGCAGGTAGTAAAAGGCTACAAATTTTAAGATCAGGTATGCAGGCAGTATCCCAAATTTTTTTAAAACGGCCACAAAGAAACGGTATCCCCATACCGTACCCTTAGATTTTCCCTGCCAAACCGGCATTATACCAGTTCTTTTGAATTCACCCGTGAAATAACATACTCGTAAAAATCCTGGAAGGTATGGATATTGATAAAATCTTCCGGTTTGACTTTAAACGAAAAATTACTTTCAATGATCACTACCAGGTCGATATAATCGAGGCTGTCCAGGTTGAGTGTTTCTTTTAAGTTTGCATCGGGAGAAATTTTCTCAGCGTCGGTTTCAAACTCTTCTACCAGGAAGGCGTTAATTTGATCAATAATTTCTTTGTTTTTCATAAGCTGGGTTGGTTTTAAGTGGGTTTTCTGATAATCAGCGTCGAATTGGTTCCTCCAAAACCGAAAGAGTTTGACAAAACTATGTCAATTTTTTTTTCGATCGTCTTTGTAGCGATATTTAGTTTAGCCGAGTCTTCGTCCGGACTTTCAAAATTTATGTTTGGTGCTATAAAATTATTCTGCTGCATTAATACGGAATATACAATTTCACTTGCCCCTGCCATCCAGCATTCATGACCCGTCATCGATTTGGTAGAGCTTACCGGAGGCCGGTGGTCGCCAAAAACTTCATGTATTGCTTTTGCCTCACTGCTGTCTCCGGCGGGAGTAGACGTAGCATGGGCATTGATATAATCAATTTCCGAAGCATTCAACCCCGCATCAGTTAATGCTTTTTGCAAAGACCTTACCGGTCCGTCGACCGTTGGATTGGAGATATGGCCTCCATTCGATGAAAAACCGTATCCGATCACTTCCCCTAATATCGGTGCACCGCGTTTCAGAGCAGAATCCATACTTTCTAATATTACCGTTGCCGCACCCCCGCTGGGTATCAGCCCATCACGGCTTCTGTCAAACGGCCTGGACGCTTTAGACGGTTCCGATTCCCTGATGGAAAAAGCAGAAAGTGCATCAAAACTTCCCATAGAGTAAAGATTGATTTCCTGGGCTCCCCCGCAGATAATACAATCCTGTAAACCCGTTTTGATGAAATGATATCCCAGGCCAATTGCATGAGACCCACTGGCGCAGGCTGCGCTTACTGTAAAATTAATCCCTGTTAATTTAAAAATAGTGGCCAGGTTCATCGTTACAGTAGAGTTCATCGTTTGAAAAACATACCCTGATCCCACCAGTGTGGTGTCTTTTTTTTCCCGGATGATATCAGTAGCATCTATTATCGGTTTTGCAGAGCTGTCGTTGCCGTACATAACGCCGATTTCATGGTTATTAATATACTCCTGGTCAATTTTTGCAAATTTCAACGCCTCCATCGTAGCCATATAAGCATATTCGCCTTGCTCTGGCAGCATTATCCTGGCTCTCCGGTCCAATAGCTGTTTTAGATCAGGTTTTTCAACAAAGCCGGTCAGACCGGAGCGGTATCCGAATGACTTGCGAACCTGATCCAGTACAATACCCGACCGGCCCTGGTATAGCGAATCCCGGACATCTCCGAGATTTTTGCCTATGCAGGAATAGATGCCAATTCCAGTAATCACTACTCTGTTCATATACCAACTAATGTGAATGAATGACTATTCAAATTAAACCTAAGAAAATTAAACACCTGCAACTGAATGATTACTGCGACTGCATTATGAATATAAACCGCCGTTGATAGAGAGCACCTCGGCAGTAATATATGCAGCTTCCGGCGAAGCCAGAAAACCAACAGCATGCGCGACCTCTTCCGGTAGGCCGAACCTTTTTACCGGAATTAAGGTTCTTAGTTCTTTTTCATCCAGCCCTTCCGTCATGTCGGTTTTAATAAAACCCGGAGCTACGGCATTAACGGTAATACCCCTTCTGCCCACTTCCTGGGCCAGCGCCTTGGTGGCACCGATTACACCAGCTTTAGCAGCGGAATAATTGGTCTGCCCGGGAAGGCCCTTCTGTCCGGAAAGAGAAACAATGTTTACAATACGTCCGTATTTCCGCACCAGCATGCCGTTAAGAACCAGACGGGTCACATAAAAAAATCCATCTAGGCTCGTTTTTACGACCCTGTCCCATTGTTCATCTTTCATCCACATCATCAGGCAATCTTCTTTGATGCCAGCATTGTTCACCAGAATTTCAATATACTGTTCCGGGTTGGAATCGATCCAGTTTCCCAGCACCCTGAGTACCTGGTCTTTTTCAGCAACATTGAACTGCAGCAACTCGCCATTCCCACCCTGTTGCCTGATGTGAGAAAGGGTATCGGCAGCGGCCATTTCATTTTCGTTATAATTTACAAGAACATAATACCCCATCGCCGCCATCTTAAAAGCGATGGCTTTTCCAATACCTCTCGATCCTCCGGTAACTAGTGCACATTTCATTGCTCAATTGTTAATTTAATTGCCTGATTTATTCAAGCGTCCGTTCAGCAAATTGCTGTTCTGAGCACCGGATATTCCGGATTTAGCTGAAAAAACAGGTTCAGAATGTTCGAAATATGATTTTACCCTTTCAAGATCTTTGTGTTTAGGATGATCCTCCACAAACACCGGAAATATCGTTCTTATTTCCGTATAAAGCCATCTTGTTATGGGAGATAAGCGGGAAACGCAGTCCATATAATCTATCGCTTGCAAAACGGTCATCATCTGAATGGCAAGTACTTCGAATGAATTATCAATAACCCTTTTGGTCATCAACGCGGCATTACATCCCATACTTACGATATCCTGGTTGTCATTATTGTTAGGAATGCTGTGCACATACATTGGAAAGGACAGGGTTTGATTCTCTGCTACCGTGGAGGTGGCAGTAAACTGCATGCCCTGCATACCAAAATTAAATCCCAGCACACCAAGGTTAACGAAAGGCGGGAACTTTTGATTCAGCTTATCGTTCAACAGATAATTCAACTGCCTTTCGGAAAGCATGGACAATTTGGTGATTGCGATTTTTAATTTATCCATTTCGAGCGAAACGTAATCACCATGAAAGTTGCCGCCGTGAAATATATTTTTATTTTTATGATCGATCACCGGGTTGTCGTTGACCGAATTTAATTCGTCCACCACTATTTTTTCCGCGTGCTGAATCGTATCGTACACCGGACCCAGTACCTGGGTAACGCACCGCAGCGAATAATATTCCTGCACTTTATCCTGGAATACTTCCTGATCCAGATTTTCGGGATTGTACAAATGCTCCGACCTGTTGCGGATCATTTGGCTGTCCTGCAAAATAGC
>JAYUXA010000359.1:0-10521 GCA_043753245.1 Chitinophagaceae bacterium | reverse complement strand
CAACATCCTGAAACGTCCAGGGAATAAACGCCAGAAAGCCTTTGGCTCCTTCAGGTTTAAGTGCCTGCACCTCCCGAATCTTTACCAGGTGTTCAAATCTTTCCCGGATAGTTTCTACATGCCCGAACATCATAGTGGCAGAGGTGGTTAAACCGGCCTTATGTGCTTCCACCATTACGTCGAGCCATTCCTGAGCACCGCATTTTCCTTTAGAGATCAGCCTACGCACCCTGTCATTGAGTATCTCCGCCCCTGCTCCCGGAAGTGAATCGAGGCCGGATGCTTTTAGCGCCCGCAGTACCTCCGCATGGGTGGATTTTTCAAGTTTGGTAATATGAGCAATTTCCGGAGGCCCCAGTGCATGCAGCTTTAAAGTCGGATACAATTCTTTAAGAGTGCGGAAAAGATTGGTATAAAAAGATAGCCCCAGTCCCGGATGATGTCCCCCCTGTAGCAGCAACTGTTCTCCTCCAAAACGAAAGGTCTGGTCGATTTTTATCCTGTACGTGTCAATATCTGTAATATAAGCCTCGGCATGACCGGGAATGCGGTAGAAATTGCAAAATTTGCAATTGGCAATGCAAACATTGGTCGTGTTAACATTCCTGTCGATGATCCAGGTGACTTTCCCGTGTGGAACCTGTTTCTTTCTTAATTCATCAGCAATATACATCACCTCGGTAAGCGGTGCCTTCTCAAATAAAAACACTCCCTCATCAATCGTAAGGAATTCGAAGAGGAGTGCTTTACGGTACAATTCTTCCAGATTCATACTGCAAAAATAAGATTATGTTTCCATGTGCTGCCCTGGAACCCCTTTAAGTAAAAAAGGTTAACTTAATAGACCAAACGGTTTTATGCTGATGACACGGATCATTGCCTGCCTCCTTATCTTCTCCACCACATTTCTGCAGGCGCAGGCGCAGGAGGAATTCGTGCCCCCTGCATCCCAGTTTATTACCCAGTTCCCTTTCAAACTGCTTACAGGAGGCATTATTATCATAAAAGCCCTGGTAAATGATCTTCCGGATTCTCTGAATTTTATTGTAGATACCGGAAGCGGGGGTATATCATTAGACTCTACTACCGTAGTAAAACTTAAGCTCATAACAACTGCCAGCAACCGGACCATAAGGGGAATTGCCGGGATCAGGAAAGTGAGATTTGCCTACGGCAATACGCTTAAACTGCCAGGCCTGACCGTAAAAAGCCTCGATTTTCATATTAATGATTATGACCTTCTTACCAGCGTGTACGGAGAACGAATCGATGGCATAGTGGGATATAGTTTTCTTTCCCGCTACATCGTTTTTATCAACTATGACAGTATGAAAATAGCGGTACAAACCAATGGAAGGATCCGCTATCCTAAGGGGGGATACCTCATGAAACCAATACTCAATACCATTCCGGTAACGGGTGCACAGATAAAGGAAAACAATGAAGTCAATGCAAGATTCTATTTTGACACGGGAGCAGGAATGTGCCTGTTACTGTCTTCTGATTTTGTAGAGGACAGCATAGTCCTCAGGAGTAAAAAAAAATGGCATGCATCCCAGGCAGAAGGAGTGGGTGGCAAGGCACAAATGAAGCAGGGAGTGGTGAAGCAGATCCGGCTCGGTCCGTATAAATTCCGCAATATCCCGGCTTATATTTTTGACGACGATTATAATATTACTTCTTATCCCTACCTGGGGGGACTGGTCGGAAATGACCTGCTTAGAAGATTCAATCTCATTATCAACTACGAAAAAAAGGATATTCATCTTCTTCCAAATTCCCACTTCCGCGAAGAGTTCGATTATTCTTACACAGGGCTGGGAATGTACGTGGTCGATGGAGCGATCCGGGTAGTGGATGTAATGCAAAATTCTCCGGCAGAGAAAGCCGGTTTTCTGCCCGATGATATCGTGGTGTCCGTCAGCAATAACTTTTCAGGAAATATCCAGGTTTATAAAAATCTGATGCAGAATCCGGGACAAAAAATAAAAGTGATGGTTTACCGCAATTCAGGTCCCGTAGTACTCACCCTTAAAATCATGAGCTTACTCTGGTAGGCGGCAACCATTTTATACCTAATTTGCACAACTTATGTTGCAATTTAACAGGTTTACTCTTGAAAACGGGTTAAGGGTAATAGTTCATGAAGACAGTTCTACCCCAATGGCCGTGGTAAATATAATGTACGATGTAGGCTCCCGGGATGAGCATCCGGAACAGACCGGCTTTGCTCATTTATTTGAACACCTGATGTTTGGAGGAAGCATCAACATTGAGGATTTTGAAACTCCGCTCAGTATGGCCGGCGGGGAAAACAATGCCTATACCAGCAACGACGTTACCAATTATTACATGCAGCTTCCTGCAGAAAACCTCGAAACGGCGCTATGGCTCGAAAGCGACCGCATGCTTTCGCTTGCATTCAATGAAAAAAGTCTGGATGTACAGAGAAAAGTGGTGAGTGAGGAATTCAAAGAACATTACATCAACAAACCATATGGTGATGTTTGGTTCAAGCTAAGGGAAATGGCGTATAAAAATCATCCGTATAAATGGATGACTATAGGAAAAGACCTTTCTCATATAGAAAATGCCAGGCTGGAAGATGTGCAGCGGTTTTTCTTTAAACATTATACCCCTATCAATGCCATTCTGGTGGTTGCCGGAAATGTAAAAACGGACCAGGTAAGATTGCTGGTGGAGAAATGGTTTTCGGATATCCCTCCAGGGGAAAAGTACACACGCAGTATTGCTCCCGAACCCGAACAGGAGGCGCCTCGCCGGCTGGACGTTACCGCCAGTGTTCCGTTGGATGCATTTTATAAATGCTGGCATATGGACAAACGCCTGGATCATGGGTACTATGTTGCCGACCTGATCACAGAAGTGCTGGGTGGAGGAAGCTCTTCGCGTTTATTCCAAACCCTGGTGAAAGAAAAACAGTTGTTCAGCAATATAGAATGTTACCAGTATGGATCCATAGACAAGGGCCTGGTGGCAATAGAAGGCAAATTGGTGAAGGGCGTGAAAATGAAGGAGGCAGAAAAGGCTATCGAAGAAGAACTGGATAAATTAAAAAAGAAAAATATAACGGATAAGGAACTTATTAAGATCAAAAATAAAACAGAGTCGGCGATCGCTTTTGAAGACATGAGCGTTATGACCAGGGCCAATAATCTTGCGTTCTATGAATTGCTGGGTGATGCTAATCTGTTTAATAATGACCGCGATAAATATTTTGCAGTGACTTCGGATGACATACTGAATTACAGCCGTAAAATTTTTAATGAGAATAATTCCAGTACGCTGTGTTATTATAGCGAAAATTAAGAAAGCCGGGAGAATAATTAATTGAAGAAAATAAAGAAACTATGCTGATACGAACCGCGGCTCCGCGTATTAAAGATCCTATAGAATTTGAGCTGCACCTTCCTGAATGTGATAAATATACCTTGTCAAACGGGGTTGAAGTGTTCTCCATAAATATGGGTACCGAAGATACACTGATGCTTAACTGGGTATTTTTTGCCGGAAATTCTTATGAAGATAAAAAGGCTGTTGCAGCAGCTACCAATCAGTTGTTAAAAAATGGTACTTCAAGACTTAATGCCTTTGAATTAAACGATCATTTTGAATATTTCGGATCCTATCTGAACAGAAGCTGTAGTCATGAAACTGCTGAATTAGTTTTGCATTGCATGAGCAAACATGCTGATGAATTGTTGCCGGTAGTGGCGGAAATTATTTCGGACAGTGTTTTTCCGGAAAGAGAAATGGAGATTTATGTTCAGAATTCAAAGCAGAAGCTGCAAGTAAATATGCAAAAATGTGAGTTTGTAGCATCGCGTTTGATTGATGCAAACTTATTCGGTGAAAATCATCCTTACGGAAAATACAGTACGCTGGCAGATTACAGCAATCTGCATCGCAGCGATATCCTTGATTTTTATGACAAATATTACCGCCAGGGACATTGTGTGATATTTGTAGGAGGAAGAATTCCACCTGGTTTAATGGATATACTGGAAAAAGAATTTGGTCACCTGCCACTGAAATCTCATAAAGGTGCAGGGCTGGATTTAAAATATGAATTGAATCCTGCAGCCCAGAAAAAACAATTAATGATAAATGATGCCCAGGGTGTTCAGGCAGCTATTCGTATTGCCAGACCTTTCCCAAACAGGCACCACCCTGATTTTCAAAAAGCCATGGTGCTTAATAATATTTACGGTGGATTTTTCGGTGCCCGGCTGATGGGTAATATCCGGGAAGACAAGGGGTATACCTATGGCATTTACAGCTATCTGATGAATCATGTGCAGGATGGAGGATGGATCATCAGCACCGAGGCCGGGCGTGATGTAAGCGTGGCAACCGTGTCTGAGGTCTATGCAGAAATGGACGAACTGCGAAATGAACTGGTTGATGAAGAAGAACTCCGGATGACGTGTAATTACCTGATCGGAACGATACTGGGCGAACTCGATGGTCCCTTTCAGGTATTGGGAAGGTGGAAAAACTTAATCCTGAACAATCTCGACGAGAACTATTTTTATAGCGCCATAAATACTATCAAAACCGTTTCCCCCGAAGAACTGCAGGAGCTTGCAAAAAAATATCTGGTGCCCGATGAATTTTATGAGCTGGTAGTAATCTAAATTCATCCTGTTATGCATTTCGAAAGAAAAGATATCGGAGATGACCGGCTTCTTCATTTTTACCGCAGTTTGCTGCTGCCACGAATGATAGAGGAAAAGATGCTAGTGCTGCTGAGACAAGGAAAAATCAGTAAATGGTTTAGCGGCATCGGACAGGAAGCCATTGCTACCGGTGTAACACTTGCTCTGGACACGGACGAATGGATAATGCCCTTACACAGGAATCTCGGGGTATTTACCACGAGGAATATGCCGCTCCATAAATTACTTAAACAATGGCAGGGGCATAAAGATGGATACAGTAAGGGGCGCGAAAGAAGTTTTCACTTCGGCAGCACAGAACATCATATCTGCGGCATGATCTCTCATCTTGGGCCCCAGCTGGCAATAGCGGATGGTATTGCTCTGGCCTGTCAGTTAAGGGCGGAGAATAAAGTAGCCGTTGCCTTCACCGGCGAAGGAGGAACAAGTGAAGGTGATTTTCATGAGGCGTTGAACATTGCCTCGGTCTGGGATCTTCCGGTGATTTTTATTATCGAGAACAACGGATATGGACTTAGCACGCCTGCTCATGAACAGTACCGGTGCGAAGATCTGGCTGAACGGGCCAAAGCCTACGGCATGGATGGAATAAAAATAGATGGCAACAATATTTTATCGGTGTACGATACCGTTAAAGGAGTTCGGGAGTATTGTATAAAGCACCAGAAGCCCTACCTGATAGAATGTTCAACATTCCGGATGCGGGGACATGAAGAGGCAAGTGGCACCAGATACATTCCACAATATCTGTTCGATATCTGGGAAAAGAAGGATCCTGTCCGCCGGTTTGAAGAATACCTTATTGCTGAAAAAGTGCTTACGGAACAATCTGCAGCAGAAATTAAAGAAGAGATCAAAAATTACATAGAGGAAGAAATGATCCACGGACTGGAAGCGACCCCTTTTGAGGTAAATACACCGGAAGAACTTCATGATATTTATGCGCCGCAACAACCTGCCGTTCGAACAATTCCTGCTCCTTTAAGAAATTCGGATACTTATCTCCGTTATATCGATGCAATTAAAGAAGGGCTGCATCAATCCCTGCACGCACATGGCAACCTGGTTATCATGGGACAGGATATTGCAGAGTATGGAGGTGCTTTTAAAATAACAGAAGGGTTTGCCGCCGAATTCGGAAAAGACAGGATCCGTAATACACCGCTATGCGAGAGTGGTGTGCTCGGGGCTGCACTTGGCCTGAGCATCGGGGGATATAAATCAGTTGTAGAAATGCAGTTCGCTGATTTTGTTAGTTCTGGTTTTACCCAGATCATCAATAACCTGGCAAAAATCCATTACCGCTGGGGTCAAAAGGCCGATGTGGTGATCAGGATGCCTACCGGTGCAGGAGTAGCAGCCGGCCCGTTCCATTCTCAGAGCAATGAAGCCTGGTTTATTCATACACCAGGCCTAAAAGTCGTTTATCCATCTACAGCAAATGATGCAAAAGGGTTGCTGATCGCTGCGA
The DNA here is from genome assembly GCA_043753245.1 of Chitinophagaceae bacterium. Taxonomy (GTDB): domain Bacteria; phylum Bacteroidota; class Bacteroidia; order Chitinophagales; family Chitinophagaceae; genus Flavitalea. The sequence goes on along the minus strand of JAYUXA010000359.1, from coordinate 4,350 downwards.
TCAATGATCCTAATCCGGTACTGTATTTTGAACATAAGGCACTTTATCGAAGCATCAGTGATGAAGTTCCTGCAGCTTATTATGAAATAGAAATAGGTAAGGCCAGACAGGTCCTGCAGGGAGAAGATATCTCAATTATCACGTACGGCAGTGGTGTACACTGGGCATCAGCTTATGCGGCAAATCATCCCTACATCTCCTTCGATATTCTGGATCTGCGCACCCTGCTTCCGCTGGATTATGAGGCTATCCGGGGATCTGTGCTAAGAACCGGAAAAGTTTTGTTGTTGCATGAGGACACTTTAATAGGTGGACTCGGAGGTGAAATAGCAGCCTGGATAGGGGAACATTGTTTTGATCACCTGGATGCACCCGTTATGCGTTGCGCATCACTCGATACTCCGGTTCCATTTAATTCTGCACTGGAAAATAATTTTCTTGCAAAATCACGAATGGAAGAAATCATTCAGCGGCTGCTGGAATATTAATCGGTAATAGCTCCATACAGGATCACCCGGAATTTCGATGCTGCCTCTGGTGCAGGATCCTGCCATAATTGTTTGTAAAACAAGGCAACTATTTTCTCCTTCGGATCTACCCAGTAAGTAGTTGAAAAGGCACCCCCCCATTCGAATGTTCCGGTATTTGCCGACATCTTACCACTGCCTTTTTCCGTGGTTATATTGAAACCCAGGCCAAATACGTCATCACCCAGTCTTAGATCACCGATCTGATTCATCGTCATCATTCTGACCGCATTTCCGGAAAGGATTCTTTTCCCATCGTACTCGCCGCCGTTAAGCAACATCTGTAAAAATATCGCATAGTCGTATACGGTAGAAGAAAGTCCGGCTCCGCCAGATAAATAAGTGCCATTGGTTTTTGGATAATCAATCATCACCGGACCACTCAGATTCATTACAGAAGGAATTTTTTTCAGCTTACCGGTGGAATCAGGAATATAGGCTGTCACCAGCCTGTTGAATTTTTCTGCAGGAAGGTAGAAATATGTATCGTTCATACCCAGTGGATCGAAAATATGGGTACTGAAAAATTTATCGAGCGACATGCCGGAAACCACTTCTACCAGATAACCCAGCACATCAGTATTCAGACCATATGTAAATTTTTCGCCAGGGTTGTGCATCAGAGGCAGGGAGCCCAGCATTTGAATATCTTCAGCCAATACTTTTCTGTCCGTTCCTATTCCGGAAGAGATGTGATTTTTAGCATAGATCGCATTGCTTTCAGAAGATCCTATCTGCGCATATCCAATACCGGAAGTATGGGTTAACAGGTCACGGATCGTTATTTCTCTTTTTGCGGGAACTGTGGTATAAGTAGTATCCTTTGCATTGTATTTATCCAGTACCTGAGGATTTTTGAACGAATGAATGTATTTCGATACCGGTTCATCGAGTAGAAATTTTCCTTCTTCATAAAGTATCATCACCGCCACGCTTGTTATTGCTTTTGTTTGCGAGGCGATCCGGAATATGGCATCTCTTTTTAAGGCCTTTTTTGATTCACGGTCATCGTATCCGATTGCACGGTAGTAGATAATTTTTCCATTACGGGCGATAAGTGCAGCAGCACCATTCATTTTCCCTTCATCGATATAAGCCTTGACCATATGGTCTATTCGCTGCAATCTTTCGGACGACATTTTTTCTGTTTCAGGCGCTGCCTCAATAAGTTTTGTCTGTGAAAAGGAGATCTGGGAGCTCAGCACCAACGCGAAGGCACATAAAAATTTTAGCATACAGTCAAGGCAGATTTAGAGCAGAAAGATAAGGGATAAAAAAATAGTATTATTTTCCTTCCAGCTGATGTTTCAGATTTAGGTACTGCTGATAATGACGAAAGGATTTTTTTATATAGTCCTGCAGCTCGTATTCGGTGCAGTAGTCTATAAAATTTATGGTGGGCCTGTAACGCTCTATAAAGGCATCGAGCGATGGTCCTCTTAACTGCGTCAGGCGGATAATCAATGCCCTGTTGAACCGGTGATCGATGTACCGCTGTTCTTCTTCCTGCATCAGCCGGCTTTGAAATGCAAGCATCCTGCGGTTTTTACGAAATTTGAACATGTTGATAAATTCGTCAAGGTCAAGTCCTGCCCCGCCATTAGGGCCCACCGTCAGTGAACTTCCAATGCCGGGCTTTTGAAAATTAAACGCCCTGGCGTAGTCCTGCCTGTTCTGGGCAGAGTCCAGTTTATAATTTCTGGGCATTATCCGTACCTCTCTCAGCTCTGTAGCATTTACATGCAGGGAGATCTCGAAATTCTGCACGTTCACTATAGACTTTACAGGATATTTTGGAGTAGGCTTATTAAGATAGGAGAACCAAATGGAATCGGTTTCCTTAACGATGATCGAATACCTTCCTGTAGAATCCGAAACTGTTCCTAAGCCTGAGGTCGAAAGTACGCTTACTGCTTCGAGCGGATTATATTTCGAAAAGTCATACACTCTTCCACTGACTCTGACCTGGGCACTAGCAGAGATCCCATGCGTCAAAAGCAGCAGCGTCAACAAAAATAGTATTCGAAATCGTGACAATACGTTTTTTTAGGAATGTGATATTAAGATATGGATCTCAATGCTAATCCGTTGACTGGTGATTTAACGTTGATTTTGCAGTTTTATAACCTGATCAATAATTCTTGGAAAATGCATATGCTCCAGAGAATGAATTTTTTGTGCCAGCATTTCGGGACTGTCGCCTTCGGCTATGCTACAGCGTTCCTGGAAGATGACTGTTCCAGTGTCGTATTTTTCATCTACAAAATGAATGGTTATGCCGCTTTCTTTTTCCCCGGCACCGATGACCGCTGTATGAACCTTCATTCCGTACATTCCTTTTCCACCGTACTGAGGAAGTAGGGCCGGATGTATATTAACTATCGAATTAGGATAAGCACTTATCAGGGAAAGCGGGATCTTCCACAGGAAACCAGCCAGTACGATAAAGTCGATCTGATGATTTTTCAGATATGGAACGTACCCGTCAATCCTGAAAAAGGCGTTCTTCTCTATTATAAGCGTTGGAATGCTTTCAGCTGCCGCTATATCCAAAACACCTGCATCCGGATTGTTGGAGACCACCAGGGTAACCCTTGTGTCCCTGTCTTTTTTAAAGTATTCTATAATCTTTGCTGCGTTGGACCCTGATCCTGAGGCAAAAATGGCTATCCTGGTCATGGTCAAAACTACAGTAAAATCATAAGCAAAATAAGGTGACAATTACATGACAAATTGCGCTTCTGAAACTGGCATAATTTCATTGAATCGCTTGAAATCCAAGCCTGTACTGGTTTAAAATATTTTTAAACATGTTGATATAATGTTAGAATCCTGACTTATTTTTGCAGCCGATTGAAGGAGATTTTTCCAAATAATTGAATCAGATTCAACTGATATGACTGACCATCGACCGGGTGCTAAAATTTTATTTTCACTTCTTTTCATATTTATATTGTCGTCTGGAACCAGATTGCAGGCACAAGACGGGGGTACTATATTCCAGCAGAATTGCGCATCCTGCCATGCCATAAACAAAGATCTTACCGGTCCAAAGCTGGCTGGTGTGGAAACGCGTGGTCCATGGGCGGACAGAAAACAGCTTTATGCGTGGATACAGAATCCCTCGAAATTCATGCAAAAGGATCCCTATACCCAGGCGCTGAAAGCATCCTATGGAAATGTGATGATGACTGCATTTCCCCAGCTGGGAGAAAAAGAGATAGACGCTATCGTCACCTATATTAACAAGGCTGCAGCAGCTGCTCCAGCAGGTGGTGCCGTTGCAGGTGCAGAAGCCGATCCTTCCAAGGTTAAATACGACGAACAAGACAATTCGATATTGTATGGAATTTTAACGCTCATCCTTGCGGTGGTGGCGCTGGTAATGCTTCAGGTAAACAGCAATCTTAAAAAACTGGCCGATGACAAGGACGGTGTTGCAGCACAGGAGCCAATTCCTTTTTACCGGAATAAAAGTTATATCACTTTACTTACCCTGATACTCTTCATCATAGGTGGATTTTATGTGGTCAAAGGGGCGATCGGTCTTGGCAGAAACAAAGACTACCAGCCTGTTCAGCCGATTTATTATTCGCATGCTGTTCATGCAGGTAAAAATCAGATCAGTTGTCTTTATTGCCACGGTGGGGCAGTAGAAGGGAAACATGCAAATATTCCTTCCATTGGAACCTGCATGAACTGTCACATGACTATCAATGAATATGCAGGTGCCAAAATATTCAGGGAAGACAATTCCGAAGTAGATGGAACTGCTGAAATTCAAAAGATTTATGATTACGCAGGCTGGGATCCGGCCACTAAA
>JAYUXA010000358.1:0-26048 GCA_043753245.1 Chitinophagaceae bacterium | reverse complement strand
CTTCTTCACCAAATACACCGACAATGGCCTTCAATTCAGCCACATCACCCAATGGGGTGGAGGTGCCGTGTGTATTAATGTAATCGAGGTCAGAGGTAGTCATTTCTGCGTCATCCAGTGCTGCGATCATCACGTTTTTTGCACCCAGTCCAAGGGGATGAGGCGCGGTAATATGATGCGCATCGGCAGTAGCACCGGTTCCGGCGATCTCTGCATAAATTTTAGCACCCCGTTTAAGCGCATGATCAAGATCTTCCAGGATCAATGAGCAGGCACCTTCTCCCATTACAAATCCTTCCCGGTCCTTGTCATAAGGTCTGCTGGCTGTTTGAAAGTCATCATTGCGTTCACTGAGTGCTTTCATGGCATTAAAGCCTCCCACGCCTGCTTCACTGATCACGCTTTCCGATCCTCCTGCCAGGATAATATCACATTTTCCAAGCCTGATAAGGTTAAAGGCTTCCATAATCGCGTTGGTAGAGGAAGCGCAGGCGCTGACTACCGCGAAATTGGGGCCTCTGAATCCATGACGCATAGAAATATGCCCTGCGGCGATATCAAGGATCATTTTAGGTATGAAAAAAGGATTAAAGCGGGGTGTACCATCCCCCTTACCGAAATTCATCACTTCTTCCTGAAAAGTGATCAGGCCTCCTATACCACTGGCGTATACCACTCCAATCCGGTCAACATTGAATCCATTGGCGGTAATCCCGGCATCTTTTACGGCTTCATCACTGGAAGCAATAGCAGTCTGAGCGAACCTGTCCAGTTTACGCGCCTCTTTTTTATCTAAAAAATCAAGGGGGTCAAAATTTTTAAGCTCGCAGGCAAAGCGGGTTTTAAATTTCGAAGCATCGAACTGAGTGATCATATTGGCGCCGGAAACTCCATTGATCAGACCACTCCAGAAATCCTGCAGATTGTTGCCCAGAGGTGTTATTGCTCCAATTCCAGTAACGACAACACGTTTTAGATTCATCATGAAGATATTTTGGCAGCGTATATTCCGAAAAATACGGAAATACGGGCAGACCAATATGCCTGAAGGTTTATTAAGTTCCTAGGCTCAGGCAGTTTCCCGGTTAAGTTTGGGTAACGAACAAATCCGCTTTAGCTGCAGCGCTGCCAAAGCGGATATAAATTTATAGGAGCCGAACCAGGGTTCAGTTACTTAGCGTGTTCTTCTAAGTAGGCAATAGCCTGCCCAACGGTAGTGATGGTCTCAGCTTGCTCATCCGGAATGGAAATATTAAATTCTTTTTCGAATTCCATGATAAGTTCTACGGTATCCAATGAGTCTGCTCCTAAATCATTCGTAAATGAGGCCTCGTTAGTAACCTCCGCTTCTTCCACACCTAATTTATCAACTATGATCTTTTTTACCCTGGTTGCGATGTCTGACATTTTTGTAAAGTTTAGTTACGGCTGCAAAAATATAGTTTTTGAGAGAATCTCCATTAAACCCTGACTATTAATTATCCGAATACTCTAAAATGTAATTTGTTATATTGCAATAACCAAACCATCACAAAACAATTTTCCACTGCATGCCGCTAAAACAGATAGATTATGGTTCTCCGGAATACCTGCAAATGGTTCAATTGCGGACCGATATCCTGCGAAAGCCGTTGGGTCTGACCTTTCTTCCGGAAGAGCTTGAAAAAGAGAAGGATGAAATTTTCATTGCTGCATTTGAAGAAGAAAAAATGCTCGGATGTTGTATGCTGATCCGTTTTGATCCTCAAACGGTGCGTTTACGGCAGATGGCCGTCCTGAATAATCTTCAGGGCAAGGGCATTGGCAGTGCCCTTATGCATTTTGCGGAGAATATAGCCCGCGACATGGGTTACCGTAAAATCATGATGCATGCCAGGAAAACGGCCACCGGATTTTATGAAAAACTGGGCTATACCGTGCTTGGCGGTGATTTTCAAGAGGTAACCCTACCACATGTGGTGATGGAAAAATTACTGCTTAACTAATAAATTTAATAGAAAAAGGATATTTGTAAAGTTTCCCCTCGCTAGCCCGGATAGTGGCTATGATCACTAAAATCAGGGATGCAATGCCCACTACTACAAAAAATAAAAGTCCGATAAGAATAAAGGTGAGCAGAAAACAGGCAAAGTAGGCGATAAGCAGTGTCAGCTGAAAGTTCAACGACTCTTTTGCATGGGCAGTCACAAAAGCCGATTCTTCTTTTTTTATAAGGTATACTCCCAATGGGGCAAACAAGGATATTACAAGCGTAAGAATATGCGCCAGAATGGCAAATGTTTTTTCATCACTGGAGGGAGGGATCAACGCTACTTCATCAGTACCGAAAAAAGTTTCTTGCTGGGTCATTTTAAAAGGGTTTGTCTAATTTACTTATTTCTAACCACAAACGTTTTTATCTCCCCGAGGAAGCTCAGAATTTGCTGCATACTGTTTCTGTTCTCCACAATCAGCATGAACAATTTTCCGGTCTGCTTAAGTCTTGCTTTATTGGTTTGTTTCTGAATAAATTCCAATATAAGCCTGAAGGTTTCTGATTCAAAATAGGGAGAAGCAGGATTGTTGATAAAATAGCATTTCAGTGTATCGTCTTTCAGTATTAATCGTTCAAAACCCAACTCCACAGCCACCTGCCGGCAGCGAACCGTATCAAAAAGCCCTTCTACCTGCGGAGGTACCGGCCCAAACCTGTCCAGCAGTTCCGATTCAAATACCCCCAATGCTTCTTCCGTTTCGCAATTATCGAGTCTGGTATACAAAGAAAGCCGTTCGGCAATGCTTTCTACATACCGGTCGGGAATAAGTATTTCCAGATCCGTATCTATCGTGCAATCCTGCACAAAATCATCCTGGACAGCAATTTCATCTTTAAATAAACTTTTGAAGGAGGTCCGTTTTAATTCTTTAATTGCTTCGTTAAGGATTTTCTGATACATTTCAAAGCCGATCTCGGCCATAAATCCACTTTGTTCTCCTCCCAGCATGTTGCCTGCTCCTCTTATATCCAGGTCACGCATCGCTATCTGAAATCCACTTCCCAACTCACTGTGCTGCTCCAGTGTCTGAAGTCTTTTCTTTGAATCATTAGGTAGCGTGCTAAGCGGTGGCGCTAATAAATAACAAAATGCTTTTTTGTTGCTCCGGCCAACTCTTCCCCGCAACTGATGCAGATCACTTAAACCAAACTGATGCGCATTGTTTACCACGATGGTATTGACATTAGGTATATCCACTCCGCTTTCCACAATATTGGTGCATACCAGTACATCGTATTTTTTATCAATAAAGTCCAGAATTCTTTCTTCCAGTTCATGTCCATCGAGCTGGCCGTGCGCATACCCGATGCTGAGATCCGGGCATAATCCCTGTATAATACCTGCCATCTCGGCAAGGCCCATCACCCTGTTATGAATAAAAAATACCTGTCCGCCCCTTCCGGTTTCATAGTAAATCGCGTCACGGATAAAATCCGGATTAAATACCTGCACTTCGGTCTGGATAGGCTGCCTGTTGGGCGGGGGGGTGTTCATGATACTCAGGTCTCTCGCCCCCATTAAACTGAACTGCAATGTTCTTGGTATAGGCGTTGCCGTTAGTGTCAGACAATCGACATTGATCCGCAGCGTTTTTATTTTTTCTTTATGCGCCACGCCGAATTTTTGTTCTTCATCGATCACGAGCAAACCAAGGTCTTTAAATTTAACGTCCTTTGCCAGCAGTCCGTGCGTGCCGATAATAATATCGATTTTTCCTTCCTCTATCCTTTTTAAAGTTTCTTTTTTTTCTTTGGCCGACTTAAACCTGTTGATATAATCTATGGTTACCGGAAAATCTTTTAACCGTTCACTAAAGGTCTTGTAATGCTGAAATGCAAGAATAGTGGTGGGCACCAGCACAGATGCCTGTTTACCATCCAGGCAGGTTTTAAATGCAGCCCGTATTGCAATTTCTGTTTTGCCAAATCCCACATCACCACATACCAGCCTGTCCATTGGAGACGAAGACTCCATATCTCTTTTTACATCTTCTGTGGCTTTTCCCTGATCGGGCGTGTCCTCGTAAATAAAAGACGCCTCCAGTTCGTTCTGCATATAATTATCGGGCGAATGCGCAAAGCCCGTCTGTGCTTTCCGCTGTGCATACAACTGAATAAGATCGAAGGCGATCTCTTTAACCTTTGTCTTCGTTTTCTCCTTGAGCTTATTCCAGGTATCGCTGCCCAGTTTATTTATTTTAGGAACCGTTCCTTCCTTGCCGGTGTATTTGGATATTTTATGCAGTGAATTAATGTTTACATATAATATATCACTGTCCCTGTATAAAATTCGTACGGCTTCCTGTAATCTTCCATTGGATTCGATTTTCTGCAGACCGCTGTATTGTCCTACCCCATGATCGATATGCGTGACATAATCGCCGGGCTGCAGATCACGCAGTGTTCGTAAGGTAAGCGCCTTGCTTTTATTATAAGCCTGCTTGACTTTGTATTTATGGTAGCGCTGAAAGATCTGGTGATCGGTGTAGCATACCGCTTTGATGTCTTCTTCAATAAATCCTTCATGAATAGAGACCGGAACAGGGATGAAGCTGATCTCCACTTTCAGGTCTTCAAAAATACTGTGCAGTCTTTCGAGCTGACGCGGATTGTCGGCAAACAGGTATATGCCAAAACCTTTTTTCTCCCACTCTTTCAGATCCCGGATCAGAAAATCAAACTTCCTGTTGAATGCCGGTTGCTCTTTGGTATGAAATTCAATTTCAACAGTATTGGCCCAGGTAGAACGATTGCCAAATTCTATAGTATGCCGCTTAATTAATTGTGCTGCGAATTCTTCCGCACTGATAAAATCTTTGGTACTGAGCTTAACCCGCAAAGAAGGATTTTCTGTTTCTGATGCATTAGGACCAAGGTCAAGAAATAACTGAAGATCTTCCTGCTGGGTTAATAACCGGTCCTGGATGATTTCCCAGTCCTGCATCCAAACCACCGTGTTCTCCGGTAAAAAGTCAAGCAGGGATATTTTATCTTCTGTGCTGAACTGTGTTTCTACATTAGGGATGATCGTAACCTGAAGCAGCTTTCTTTCGCTTAATTGTGTTTCAGGATCAAAGATGCGGATACTGTCCACCTCGTTGCCAAATAGTTCTACCCGGTAAGGTTTTTCATTTCCGAATGAATAGATATCGAGTATTCCACCGCGTAAGGCAAATTGCCCGGGTTCATATACAAAATCCGAACGGTCAAAACCATAGTTCACCATTTTATCCAGCAATCCGTCAACATCAAGTGTATCATTGGTTTTTATATGGATTATATTTCCGGAAAGTGTTTTCGGCAGCACCACTTTTTCATGCAGGGCTTCCGGATAGGTGACAATAATTTTTTTATTTCCGCCGGTGGTTAGTTTTGTAAGTGCCTCAGTGCGAAGCATGATATGGCTGCTGTTGAGCAGGCTGAAATTTTTCCTGTTGCGGAAGGAGGAAGGAAAATAAAAAAGATCCAGTGCATGGGTCAGGGCCTCTACTGTATTATGAATATAGGCAGCCGATTCTGCATCATCACAAATTACCAGGTGGTTAAGACCGGTAAAGGATTCCTGTTGAAAAACAGAGGATATAAGGAATGATGCGGCACTGCCCCGGAGATTCTTACAGTAAATATGCTGGGGAGCAGACGCAGACAACCTGTCCGCCAATTGAAATAGGCGGGGATTATTGTTTGTAAAAGATGTTAGCAGCGTCTGCAGGTTCATATCAGCACCGCAAAGGTAAGAAACCTGATCGGCCCGATTTTATTCTTCCTATAAAAACGTATTTTTAGAAAAATACCATCAAATGCTGCAACCCTGGCGTACCGGTAAAGTGATAAAAATTGAAAATGAAACGGAGGCCACAAGGCGCTATTGGATCGAAGTGCCAGAGCTTTCGAGTTTTGATTTTAAGCCGGGCCAGTTCGTAACGCTGGACCTTCCCATTCATGAAAAACCCAATAAAAGATGGCGCAGCTATTCTATCGCTTCCTGGCCGGATGGAACTAATGTTTTTGAACTCGTGATCGTATATATGAACGGCGGCAGCGGTACCAACTACCTTTTTAATGAAGTGCATATCGGATCAGAACTCACTTACCGGGGAGCATTGGGCGTATTTACATTGCCGGAGACCATAGACAGAGATCTATACCTGATCTGCACAGGTACAGGCATAGCCCCTTTTAGATCAATGGTCCATTATATCCATCTGAATAATATTGCGCACAAAAACATTTATGTGATCTTCGGCTGCCGGCAGCTGGCAGACAGCCTGTATGGCAAAGAGATGAAAGATTTTGAAAACGAATTAACAGATTTTCAATATCTGCCTACTTATTCCAGGGAGGATCCGGATGACCTTTCCATACGTCATGGCTATGTTCATACCTTGTATGAAGAACTCTATACCTGTCAAAAATCAACTGCTGAAGGCAGTGAAGCAGCTTATTTTTATCTATGCGGATGGAAAAATATGGTGGATGAGGCCAAGCAGCGAATACTGGCTCTTGGATTAGATAAAAAAGCAATCCACCTGGAGCTTTATGGATAATTTATTAAACCCAATGTTTATTAAATGGGTTTACCGGATCTTTCCAGACTCATTCGCGATTCCATTATCTACGATCCCTTTATTGGTAGCTTTAAAAAGGGGTCTACCGGACCTTCATGGACTGGTCATTGTCCCCTTTGGAGCTATTCATCGGAATGACAGGAATCTTAGATTCTCTTATGCTTTTGACCAGGTTTGCTTTTTCTTTTTGCAGATCCAGGATATCTGCATGGTTGCTTAACATTTCTTTTTCAAGTTCCAGAACTTTTCTTCCGTATGATTTCAGTTGCTCACTACGTAAAATAAATCCCGCGGCGAAAGACAACAGTATCAAACCCACAAGTGGCAGAACACTCAGCGTAATTTCAATTGCAAGCATAGGCTTTTATTAGATATCAGATAAAGGATACTCGAAAGTTCACTATGAATGTACAATAATAAAGCAAGTGCAACAACATAACTGTCAGAAATGTTAGGCAAAAGCACACTGCTTTTCCACAATTTGCTTTACGTCATCCAAAGCTACCCTCTCCTGTTTCATAGAATCCCTGTAACGGATGGTCACCGTTCTGTCTTCTTTAGTCTGGTGATCTATAGTAACGCAAAAAGGGGTCCCAATAGCGTCCATTCTCCGATATCTTTTTCCTATAGTGTCTTTTTCTTCGTAAAAACACTTGAAATGAGCCCTGCATTGGTCCAATAGCGCTCTTCCAAGATCGGGAAGTCCATCTTTTTTGGTCAGTGGAAGTATGGCCAGTTTGATCGGCGCCAGTGGTGGCGGGAATTTAAGCACGGTCCGGGAGTCCTGTTTTTCAGGAGTGCTGAGGTCCTCTTCCTGGTAAGCTTCACTGAGCAGCAGCAGCACCGTACGGTCCAGGCCTATAGAAGTTTCAATTACGTACGGGATGTAATTCTGGTTAAGCTCAGAATCAAAATACTGCATTTTTTTTCTGCTGTATTCCTGGTGGTTTTTAAGATCGAAATCGGTGCGGGAATGAATGCCTTCCACTTCCTTAAATCCAATCGGGAAATCATATTCGATATCACATGCAGCATCTGCATAATGAGCCAGTTTCACATGATCATGAAACTTATATCTGCTGGCAGGAATCCCAAGGCTCAGGTGCCATTTCATCCTTTCCGTTTTCCAGAATTCATACCACTCCTTCTGTGTACCAGGGCGAATAAAATACTGCATTTCCATCTGTTCAAACTCGCGCATCCGGAAAATAAACTGCCTTGCCACGATCTCATTTCGGAAAGCCTTTCCTACCTGGGCAATACCAAAGGGTATTTTCATTCTTGCCGTTTTCTGAACATTCAGAAAATTTACAAAAATTCCCTGAGCTGTTTCCGGCCGCAGGTATATTTTATTATCCTCATCCTCTGCCGAAGCGGTGGAACCGAATTCGGTGGAAAACATCAGGTTAAACTGCCTGACATCGGTCCAGTTGGAAGTGCCGCTTACCGCACATTTTATTTTTTTATCTTCTATCAGTTTTTTTAATCCGTCATAATCGCTGGCGGCCAGCAGCTTTTCCATATCAGCAATCACTGACACAGCAGCCTCTTTCTCACCGGCAAGTTCAAGCTGGTCGGCAAAACCCTCGATCAAATGATCTACCCGGTACCGTTTTTTTGAATCTTTATTATCGATCATGGGATCGCTGAAATTATCGACATGGCCACTGGCTTTCCAGGTGGTAGGATGCATAAAAATAGCGGCATCTATTCCAACTATATTGTCGTGCATCCGGGTCATACTGTTCCACCAGTGGTCACGAATATTTCTTTTAAGCTCTACACCCCACTGGCCATAATCATACACGGCACTAAGCCCATCATAAATTTCACTGGAAGGGAAAATAAATCCATATTCTTTACAATGCGCTATAATTGCCTGAAATCTTGTGCTGTCTATTGCCATAAGTATTCTTAAAGAGCACAAATATAGAAAGCGTTTCTGATATCAATTCAGTCCGTAGCAGTTGATCAAACGTGTTCAACGCAAGGAGTAGGCTGTCCTGCATTCCGTGCCGTAGAAATAAACGGCTAAACCTTCAAAGATTCTCATTCAGGAAGCTTTTCATTTTGCTTATGCCGTTCGGAATCCCGGAGATTTTTCTTAGTAACATTTTTTTCAAAGGCATCCGTAAGATCTATACCGGTTTGATTGGCCAGGCACAGCAGTACCCAAAGCACATCCGACATTTCATCTCCCAGATCCTGGTGTTTATCAGATTCCTTAAACGATTGCTCTCCGTATTTACGCGCCATGATGCGGGCAAGCTCCCCCACTTCCTCCGTGAGTATAGCCAGATTGGTAAGCTCGTTAAAGTACCTGACCCCCACTGTGGTGATCCATGCATCTACCTGTTGCTGGGCTGCCCTGATCGTGATGTCCATACTATTGGTTTTTCAGTGTAAATTTACTGTTGTGGGCCTACCATCGGACATATCATCAGAAATTACTTTTCGTACCGCACGCAGTGGTGGTAAGGGTGGACAAAATGTAAATAAGGTGGAAACAATGGTGGAGGGTTATTTTAATGTGAATGCCTCGTCCCTCCTTTCAGATGACCAGAAACAAACCATCACCAGCAAACTAAAAAACCGGATCAGTGCCGGTGGACTTTTTCAGGTCCGTAGCCAGGTGCACCGTTCTCAATTAAGCAACAAGGCAGAGGTAGTGAAGAAAATGAACCAGCTGATCGCACAGTCCTTAAAAAAGGAAAAACCACGGATCTCTACCAGGCCATCGAAAGCATCAAAGGCAAAACGACTGGATACAAAAAAAATAATAGCCCGACATAAACAAAACCGCCAGAGAATAAGGGGTCTGGATTAAACTGGTGCAGTATGAAAATCAGGTGCATTACATTTTGTCTGTTGTTTATTGTAGCCGGATCCCTGGTCATCAATGCCTGTAAAAAAACCGATATTACCAGGTATCCCATTCCCCATCCCATTGCTTTTATTATCCCTACCGGATTTCCCGATCCTGAATACACATTTGAAAACAATGCGCTTACTGAAGAAGGATTCGCCCTTGGCAAAAGACTATTCCATGAGTCATTGCTTTCTAAGGGAACCGATGTTTCCTGCTCGTCCTGCCATCAGCAACATGCAGGATATACCACGTTCGATCATGACCTGGGTCATGGAACCAATCACCAGCATACTGCGCGTAATGTTCCCGTGATCTTTAATATGGTGTGGCAGAAAGCGTTTGAATGGGATGGAAGGACAGCATATTTGATCGATCAGCCTCTTGTCTGTATGACTGCTTCTGAAAAAATGGGTGAACAGGTGAATACTGTTATACAAAAACTCGACACTGCTGCAGGATATAAAAAAATGTTCGGAGCAGCTTTTGGCGATGATCGTATCACGGGTGAACGTATTTCTAAAGCATTGACACAGTTTGTTGCATCATTGGTTTCAGCCGGATCAAAATACGATAAGGTAAAGAAAGGAGAGCAGGTATTTAATACATCAGAACAAAACGGATACGTATTGTTTCAGCAAAAATGTGCTGCCTGTCATACAGAACCTTTATTCACAGACCTGCAATACAGAAATACAGGTATGGCACTTGATCCGGCACATTCCGATTTTGGAAGAATGAGTGTAACAGGGCTCAGGGAGGATTCTTTAAAATTCAAAACACCTTCTTTGAGAAATATTGCCTTAACAGGATATTTCGGACATGACGGAAGGTTTGAAGCGATCTCGGAAGTGCTGGATCATTATTCCAGTGGAGTGATTAATGGCCCTGCAACAGATCCATTGGTAAAAAACCAACTGGTATTATCCGATCTGGAAAAGTTTTACCTGCAGGAATTTTTATTTTCCCTCACGGACAGTTCTTTTGTAAACGATCCCAGGTTTGACGGAGAATAAACGAAATTGAATTTTGCTCAGGGCATCTGTTCGTCTATTCCTGAATTTGCTGCCAGAACATGGATAACTCAACTTTTAGTTTTTAACCGCTGCCAGCTTACGTGCATTTAAAGCATCCAGAATACCCTGTTGTTTGGTCATTTCCTGCATCTGTGCCAGCTGATCCTTTTTATTCTGGTCCAGCCTGTCCTGCAGCTTATTAATTTTATCCTGATAGGTATCCTGGTCATCCTTAAGATTTTTCATCCTTTTCTGGGCACTGGTCACATTACTTTCCTGATCCCTGATATTGAGATCCAGGGAATGGGCAGCGGCTACTACACTGATCCCATTGAGGTATAATTTTGCAAGCTCCGATTTATGCATTTCTCCGCTTGCTCTTTCTGCGACATTCTCGTTCAATCTGGCTACGATCAGATAAACCTTCGCCACCTCTTTCTCCTGCCTGCTTTTTCGTTCTATCTTAAAATGAAGATCGCTGGGTTCAGTATCATTTTCCAGGATCACTCCCCGGTATACCCTTATATCTCCTTTTATTTTTTGGGGCTTGTAGCCTTTTTTGCCCATACTCTCGTCGATAGCTTCTTCTACCACATTGGGTGCATAGGGTAATTCGATTACCGATGAATGCTTCGAACCTCCTTTAGGATAGTCCAGTATGCCGTCTATGGCAGATCCCTGGCACATACCACTTGCGGTAACCGTTAATGTGACTATAAATAAAAGTATATGTTGCTTCATATTGCGTTTTTTAATTGATTAAGGCTGGAGCAAAGATCACATAATTCAGGCAGTTCAACAATAACCATTAAATTTAGCATTTAAATAAAAAACAAGTTGAGCGGAATCAAAAAATTAGCAGGTCATACCCTTTGGTACGGAGTTCCAAAAATATTCAGCCGCTTTCTTAATTATGGCCTTACACTTCTGGGATTTCGCATTTTTGATGCCGCTACTACCAGTGACCTTATACAGGTATACGCGATCATCCCGTTTTTAAATATTTTATTTACCTATGGTCTGGAAACCAGCTTTTTCCGTTTTGCCCAGATCACCGATCCTAAAAAACTATACAATACGTTGAGCATCTCCGTTATTGCTACCACCATCCTGTTCACCATTCTTTTATTTATTTTTAAAGCTCCTGTTACCGGATTTCTGGAAATGAATAATCATCCCCGGTATGTGGGATGGATGATTGGAATCTTATTTTTTGACACCCTTACCGTAATTCCGCTATCAAAAATAAGATTTGAAGAAAGACCCCGAAAGTATGCCATGATCAACATGGCCACTATACTGATAAACATATTAATAGTAGTGTTCTTTTTATTTTATGCCAAAGAAGCCTATGACAAAGATCCCCGTAGTTTTCCCGGAGTACTTTATGATCCGAATATAGGAGTGGGCTATTTTATTCTTGCCAATCTGGTCGCGAGTGCCGTCTCTCTCGTGTTTTTATACAAAGAATTTTCGGTATTGCGTTTCGTGTTTGACCGTAAATTATGGAGAGAGGTAATGTATTATTCTTATCCTTTAATTATCGTTGGATTCGGAGGTATGATCAATGAAATGATGAGCAGGGTCATTTATAAAAAAGTGTTACACGGTAATCCCCTTGAAGAAGACCGTCAGCTAGGCATCTTCGGCGCCAATTACAAGCTGGCAGTGCTTATTACCATTTTCATACAGGTATTTAAACTTGCGGCAGAGCCCTTTTTTTTCAACCAGTCTACCCGGGAGGATGCACGTAAAATATATGCCCGGGTAATGAAGTTTTTCGTAATTGCGTGTTGTTTTATGTTCCTGATCATTTCCTTATTTCTGGATTTCTGGAAATTACTGATTGCCTCTAAATTTAAGGAATACGGTGAAGGAATACATATCGTTCCTATTCTTGCTATGGCTTCTGTATTTCTGGGAATTTATTACAACCTGGCCATCTGGTATAAGCTAACCAATAAAAATATGTCCGGAGCATATATTACCCTTGGCGGAGCCGCCATCACTATTATTCTGAATATCTGGTGGATCCCGATATTCGGGTATACCGGTTCCGCCTGGGCCACCTTTATCTGTTATACATTTATGATGGTGGCCAGCTATCTGCAGGGTCAGAAACAGTATACTATCCCTTATGCCAGAAAGAAGTTGCTGACCTATCTTACCATCTGCGCACTGCTTTATGTACTGCACGAGCTTATTGCCAGAAACATGGATCCGGCATGGTCAGGATATAATTATATTTATTACGGCACATCTTTGTTCTTCTTTTCCTTATTTAGCCTGCTCATCGTACGTATCGAAGCAAACGAATTACGCAGGATCCCCTATATTGGAAAATATATCTGATCTGCCGGCTCAGGTATAAATGAAAGCTGTATTACTGAACAAACGGGTTATTCCTCTTTTCATATCCTATGGTAGTGGAAGGGCCATGACCCGCATATACCGTAACATCATCAGGAAGAATGAATAATTTTTTGCTTATACTCCGCACCAGTGTGGCAGCATCACCTCCGGGAAGGTCCGTTCTACCTATCCCCTGTTTAAACAATACATCACCCGAAAAGATGATTTTTTCTTCACTGTTGTAAAAACTGATGCTTCCAGGTGAGTGACCAGGAGTAAAAATTACTTTAAATTTACATTCCTTTATTCCGGCCTCCTCTTCTTCTTCCAGATATACCAGCGCACCCGTATACGGTTCAAATGGAAGTCCCCAGAGGACTCCGGCCTCCGGACCATAATCCAATACCGGTTTTTCTTTTTTATGGAGATGAACCCTCAACCGGTAACGCTCGGCTACGAATTTATTTCCAAAAATGTGATCCAAATGGCAATGCGTATTTAACAAACATTTAGGCACCAGTTGGTGACTGTCTATAAAATCTGTTAATTCTTCACGTTCTTCCTCATAATAACATCCCGGATCAAGTATGATGCAGGAACCTTTATCATTGAAAATTACGTAAGTATTTTCCTGGATCGGATTGAATGTGAACTGTTTGATTGTGAGCATAAAACGTAGTTAACGAGAGTAAATAGAATTTCACCGATCGTAGGGATTGTTATAACTTTAAAAATATTAAAGACCGGCTATGCAATTTGAACAGAATAAGTTAAAGGGTTTAAAAAAATTTGCGCTTGCCTCCGCCCTTTTGATGTTTACCAACGGAATTTTTTCACAAGTTAACACTGTTGAATTTGGTAAAAACAGAGTTCAGTATAAAAAATTCAAATGGCAATATTTTACTACGGATAATTTCAATACCTATTTTTACGAAAATGGCCAAACCATAGCAAAATATGTAGCTCAGATAGCAGAGCAGGAGCTACCGGATATTGAAAAATTTGTAGAGTACGGATTACAGCGACGCGCGAATATCGCTATCTATAATAATTTTGATGAATTGCGGCAGTCAAATATCGGTCTGAGTACGGATTGGCAGACAACAGGAGGGATCACCAAACTGGTCAACAATAAAATGATCGTTTACTTTGATGGCAACCATGCCCATTTGCGCAAGCAGGTACGGCAGGGCATCGCACGTACACTGCTTGATAACGTTTTATTTGGTGATGACCTTGGAGAATTTGCCGCTAATCAGGCACTGCTCGATCTTCCACAATGGCTTACTGACGGATATGTGGATTACGTCTCCGAACCATGGAGCACTGAACTGGATGATCAGCTAAAATCAGCTTTACTTTCCGGCACTTACAAGAATTTTTATCAGCTGGCCTACAACAAACCTTTACTTGCCGGCCACGCATTCTGGAACTACATAGCTGAAAAATACAAAAAAGAAAATGTTACTTATTTCCTTTACCTGGCCCGCGTTTATCGCAATCTTAATACGGCATCAACACGCATCTGTAAAAAGAAATTCAAAGAAGTGCTGAAGGAGTTCATGGTATTTAATGAAGAAAAATATTTTGCAGATATCAAAGGCAGAAAAAATTTCCCCAAGGGAACTATCTCTATTGTGGAAGAAGTAAAACACAATAAGGACTTTATTCATTTTACTGCAAATCCCACTCCCAGAAGTCAGAGTTATGCCGTGGTGGAATATATTAAGGGCAAATACTTTGTGGTAGTCTACAACAACCAGGTGGAAAGAAAAGTGTTGCTGAAAACAGGTATAAGGACCAATGAGAATGAAGTGAATCCAAGTTATCCGCTTCTGGCCTGGGACCCCAAAGGATCGAGGCTGGCCTGTATATACTGGGAAGAAGGAAAAATAAAGCTGTTCGTTTACGATATGGTCGCCAAATTCAAGCGCATCAAACAGGATATTACTGCTTTTGAACAAATCCAGGACATGAAGTTTATGCTCAACTCCAACACCCTGTTGATAAGTGCTGTGCGGAAAGGTCAGTCAGATATTTTCATTTACAACATTGAAAAAGACAGCTATGAACAGGTAACCAACGATTCGTATGCCGACCTGGATCCTGCGTTTGTTTCGTTTCCAAATAAATCCGGTATCATCTTTTCATCCAACAGACCCGATCCAAAGATTGCTGGTGCGGATACCGGAGTACCCTCTGACCGGTTTAATATTTTCCTGGGCGACAACTATAATAAATCCCAGTTCCGACAGATTACCCAGCTGACCAATATGAAATATGGCAATGCCCGTTTTCCTACTCAGTACAATAACATGCACTTTACATTTACCAGTGATGAAAATGGAGTGGAGAACAGATATGCAGGATTCTTTTCTACCCAAAGGGCCGGACTGGATACCGTGTATGTGATAGGGGATAACTTATTGCGCAACCCTGACCGCCGCGAACTGGATTCTACCCTTCGTAATGCTAAAAAATCAGAGCCTGATTCCATCTTTGCATTTTCTATCACCAAAGATTCTGCTTATGTTTTTCCCATTAGTAATTACCAGAGTGGATTGCTGGAAACGAAATCTGCAGGTGATAACGGACAGGTGAGTGAAGTGAGACAGGAAGGCAACCTGAAATTTTTGTATAAATTAAAAGTAGATGAGAATGCACTGAAAAGAAGGAATATCAATCCAAAGCCCACAGAATACAGAAAGCGTTCTATCGCCGATGCGCAACGCGTTAATGGGCAGGCTGCTAAATACAATGCCCAACCGGATGCGGACAGTTTAACAGGCGGTAAGGATGTATTTGAGTCGGGTTTTGAAAATGATACCACAGAAAACGGCCTTTCTTTACCACAAAACCCTGCGCCGCAGGTCAATACAGTATTGCAAAAAGCAAAATTATTCGATTACAAACTTAAATTTTCGGTAGATAATTTTTCTACAGGATTTAATAATGACATCCTTGGAACAAGGTACGAGCCGTACACCGGATCGCTCCCGATAACATTGCAAAGCGGTGGAGCATTCAATGGAATGCTGAAAGCTTCGGTTTTCGATCTTTTTGAAGACATCCGGTTTACCGGAGCCGTACGGCTGCCGCTGATAGGAGGCCTTGGAACAGGAGCCTCTATAGGAACAGGGGGGGGTGGCGTTTTTCTGCCCGTAAACCAGTCTTTGTTCGATGGCGGCAGCGAATGGCTCGGCAGGGTGGACTATCTCAAAAAAAGAATTGATTATTCTCTTGTTTATTACCGGCAGACTAAAATTGGTGGCGTGCGGGGTGTAGGATCGGCAGTGGATCAGACCTTCGAAGGAAAACAATATACGAACCTCTATCAGGGAGTGATCAAATATCCTTTTAACCGTGTGCAAAGTCTCCGGTTAAGTGTTGGGATAAGAACGGACAGAGTCGTTGTCCGCGGAACCAATTTTGACACGGCAACACTTAAATCGCCCGATCTGAACAAGCAGACTTTCGCCCTGGCAAGAGTAGAATATGTTCACGACAACACTATACAGAAAGCGACCAATATCATGCACGGCATGCGCTTTAAAATATATGCCGATATCAACTCCCAGATCAACAAAGGATCGGAAGGAACCGTAAAACCGGGAAAGTTTTCCTTTAACCTGGGCACTGATGTCCGGTATTACTATCCCATATACCGGAATTTTATCTGGGCAGGACGTGCTGCTGCCGATTTCTCTTTAGGCAACCAGAAAATTATATATTACCTCGGTGGGGTAGATGGATATATGTTTCCCAAATACAATGCTAAACCCGTTCCTCAGGATCCGGACTATTCTTTCCAGTCACTTGCCGTCAACTTGCGGGGATTTAAGCAAAACACCGCTAATGGAAACAATGCCGTTATCCTGAATAGTGAATTCAGGCTTCCTGTTTTTGCCACTTTATTCAATAAACCGATTAACAATGCCTTTTTACGCAATTTTCAGGTGATCCAGTTCATCGACCTTGGAACGGCATGGAATGGAACCTACGGAAAAATCGAACGTCCGAATATTCCTTACCCCAATCAAACGGATGATGTAACCGTAACTATAAAATCAGGTGGTCTTGGGCCCTTTGCCGGTGGGTATGGATTTGGCGTAAGAAGTACTTTACTTGGTTACTTCCTTCGATTGGACGCTGGCTGGCAGATGAATGGATTATTTAAAGGCAAGCCCTTATACCAGTTTGCCATGGGAGTGGATTTCTAAAAAGACCGTAATGCATTACCTTTATACCAATGTCTGCATATTCGTTAAAATCATTATCCACGGTTATTGGGGTACTTTCACTGGCTATACTTTCAATCACCGTATCTGCACAAACCAAAATAATTAAAGGAGTAATAAAAGACGGTCACAGTGACGAACGTATTCCTTTTGCATCTCTTCAATTTAAACATGCAGGCTCCGGAAAATTAACCGACTCAGCAGGTAATTTTATTATTTCACTGGAAGAATGGCCGGCAGACACCCTGGAAATAACCTATGTAGGCTACCAGGATTATAGTATTCCGATAGACAGCGCATTTATTGCCAAAGCAGCTGGTAATATTGTTGAATTAACTATTTTATTAGAAAGAGGCAAGTATGCTTCCGAAGTGATAGTCAGAAGAAAAATTGACCGCGGGTTTTTATTATGGAGAAGGATAGTCAGAAGAAAAGTTTACAATGACCGCTATCGCTTTGCGAATTTTTCTTATGAATTATACAATAAGCTGGAGCTGGACATTAAAAATCTGAAGAAGGATAAACTGAAAGAATTCAAACTCCTTAAGAATTTTAAGTTCATTTTTGATAACGTGGATACTTCTGAGGGAAGTCCTATCCTGCCTGTTTATCTCACTGAAACCCTTTCTAATTATTATTACCGGAAATCCCCAAAAAAGAGAAGAGAAGAGATCAGGGCCAGTAAAACCCTTGGCCTTAACAACGAGAGTGTCAGCAGGATGCTGGGAGGAATGGACCAGAATGTAAATTTTTATAATAATTTCATTCCTGTTTTTGATAAATTATTTATCAGCCCTATCAGCGATAATGGCGATGTGTATTACAAATACCGGGTTACGGACAGTCAGTTCGTTGCTGGCCGGAGGCTGATACATCTTACGTTCACGCCTAAACGAAGTGGGGAGAATACCTTTGAAGGCGATTGCTGGGTACACGATACTACATTCGCCATCCAAAAAATGAATCTGCGGCTGTCAAAAGAAGCCAATATTAATTTTGTAGAGCAGCTCAGCCTCATTCAGGAATACAGGCAGTTGAACGACAGCACCTGGTTTTTATCAAAAGACAAATTTGTGGTAGATATTTCTCCGCTGGGTGGCTCCCGCCTTTCTTTTATCGGCAGAAAAACCACTACCTATAAAGATATTGTGGTCAATGATACCAGCGTGATCAATGAGCTTTCCAAAAATAAAATCCTGGAAGAAACCATTTTACCTCCGTTAGCGATGCATCAGACGGATTCTTTCTGGTCGCATGCCAGGCACGAGGAGCTGACTAAAACAGAAACAGCAGTTTATAAAATGGTGGATACCTTGTTGCAGCTTCCGGCTTTTAAAAGGGTAAGGCAGAACCTGTATTTCCTGACTACAGGGTATCGCAATGTTGGTAATTTCGAGATAGGGCCATGGTACAACTGGATCACCTACAATTCGCAGGAAGGATTGAGGACGCGGTTTGATCTGGGAACCAATAAATATTTCAGCAGGCAGTGGTTCCTGCATGCGTATGCAGCCTATGGCTTTGGCGATAAAGTATGGAAATATAAAATGGACGCATTGTATCTTGTTAATAAAAACCCACGTACGCATATAAGTATCTCTTATAAGAATGATATTGACTATGGTCAGCAGTATTATGATGAGATCAGCCAGGATAATATATTTGCGCTGGCCATCCGGAAAAATGGTGTTCCGATAAAGTTTTTAATGATCGATGAAAAGAAGATTGAATTATTTAAACAGACACCACGCGGATTTTCCGTTACACTTAGCGGGATCCAAAAATCGTTTGAACCCCTGCAAAATCTGCCTCCAAAACAAATTTTTACCAACGATCTGCTGGCTACTTCCGAAGTTGGGGTGCGCTTTCGATATGCGTTTCTTGAAAAATTTCTGGAAAGTACGTTTAACAGGATCAGCCTGGGCAGCGATTATCCGATTGCAGAGCTAAAATATACCAGGGGTATATCCGGAATATTTAAGAGCGCCTATAATTATTCCAGGATCAGCGCAGGAGTATCCCATTACAAAACAGTGGCTCCGTTTGGAAGTATTTATTATAACGTTTTTGCAGGAAAAACATACGGAACACTTCCTTATATGCTGTTGGATATTGCTCCTGGAAATGAAATCTATTATTACAATAAATACTCCTTCAATCTGATGAACCGGTACGAATATATTCATGATAAATATGCGGGCGTTAATTTTGAGCACAATATTGGCAATGGATTATTCCGTTTTATTCCGCTGCTGAAAAAACTCAAGTTCAGACAGTTCTACAGCGCAAGAGCATTATGGGGAAGTTTGACTGAGGCTAATAAAACCTACAATACACAGCAAGGCGGAGTGTATACGTTTCAGTCGCTTAACGGAAAAACGTACCTGGAACTGGGCACAGGGATAGATAATATTTTTAAGCTGTTCCGGATAGATTTTGTATGGAGATTATCACCAACACCATTGCCGGTTGAAAAGCCCAAACGTTTTGGAATATTCGGAAGCTTCAAGCTAGCCTTCTGACAGGTTGAAGGAAATCTTTTCTAACAGCAACCGGATTTGTCTGATAACTTTTGTTTTTAAATTGTCAGGAGGGCATCTGAAATACCTGATCATTCAATTCCATATCCATCCCCCGTAAAATAATTTCGCAGGCTGCGGCAATATCTTTTTGAGAAATAGTTAAGGGAGGAGCAATCCGCATACAATGGGGCGCAAAAAGAAACCAATCTGTAAGAACGCCGTTTAGAATACAATAATCAATTAGTTTTTTATTTACTTCAAAGGAAGCGAACTCTATTGCAATGAGCAGTCCGTTCGTACGAACCGCGACGATCTTTTCGTGTTTGAGCAATTGTTTGAATAAAGATTCTTTCCGTCTTATTTTCTCTGTGATCTTTTTTTTCAATAACAGTTTTAAGGATGCAAGACCTGCAGCACAACAGACGGGGTGACCACCGAAAGTGGTAATATGTCCCAGCACCGGATCTTCAGAAAGCTGGCGCATCAATTGGCGGTCGGCAATAAAAGCTCCCAGGGGCATGCCGCCACCCAGTGCCTTTCCGAGCAGTAAAATATCAGGAACCACACCGAATTGTTCAAAAGCCCACAGTGTACCGCACCGTCCAAAACCACATTGAATTTCATCCAGCACCAGCAGGGTGCCGGTAGCATTGCATTTTTTTTGCAGCGCTTTCATCCATTCTACTGAAGGGGCAATAATGCCGCGCTCGGCCTGTATAGTTTCAAGGATCACGCAGGCAGTGCGTTCGTTTATCTCTCTGATAGCATCAAATGAATCGTATTCCAGATGGAAAATCCCGGGTAATAAGGGTCTGTATTTATTTCTCCAATGCTCGTTGCCCATTATACTTAATGCACCCTGGGTAGATCCATGATAACTTTCATTAAAACAGATCATCTCCGTGCGGCCTGTGGCTTTTTTAGCGAGTTTCATCGCTCCCTCAACAGCTTCCGCACCGGAATTGGTGAAATAGACGGAATTCAGTGATGCAGGCAGGTTTGCGGTGAGGAGGGCCGCATAGTTTACCTGGGGTGACTCGATCATTTCACCATATACCAGCACATGCAGATAAGCATTCAGTTGTTTTTTTATTGCTTTGATCACAGCAGGATGCCGGTGGCCCGTATTACAAACACTGATCCCTGCGATCAGATCGATATACTCCTTGTTATCATTGTCCCAGATCCTGCTACCTGCTGCTTTCTTAACATGAATAGCTAAGGGGGCAGGGGAAGTTTGTGCTATATGCTGTAAAAATAATCGTCGTGTATCCATTGATCTTGTTTCACGCAAAGGTGCTAAGTTACACAAAGCACAAGCTAAGTTATACTCCTGCTTTTTGCTTTACTTATCTTAGCAATTCCGAAATTAATTAATCGATCATGTCAATACTATTACCCGTTCACGGCATCTTCCCTCAGTTTGGTGAAAATTGTTTTATTGCTCCTAATGCGACCATCGTGGGCGATGTGCAGACCGGCGACCAGTGCAGCTTCTGGTTCAATGCGGTTGTAAGGGGTGATGTAAACAGCATCAGGATGGGCAACAAGGTAAATGTGCAGGATGGCGCTATAATTCACTGCACCTTTAATAAAACCAAAACGATAATCGGTAACAATGTATCGATAGGCCATAACGCAATCGTTCATGGCTGTACCGTCCACGACGATGTATTAATTGGCATGGGTGCTATTGTGATGGACAATGTGGAAATAGGCAGCCATTCCATTATTGCCGCAGGTGCTGTTGTGCTCGAAGGCACCAAAGTGGAACCAGGCAGCATTTATGCCGGTGTGCCAGCCAAAAAAGTAAAGGATATTTCAGGGGACCTGATCAGCGGGGAAATTAACCGTATAGCGGACAATTATGTAAAATACGCAGAATGGTACAAAGAAGTGTAGGCCTCTATTGACATTACGGGATAATAATATTAGTTTTAATTACGTTCTTATCGAAGATAAAATCCCCTATGATGACAACACTTCGTAACATACTCATCGCATGCGCCTGCTCCATGATCATAGTGTCAGGCTCCGGCTGCAAAGTATGGCGTAAGACATTTAGCCCTAAATACGGATGTCCGGCCAACGGCAAATCATTTGGTGCAGAACGCATATTAAGTGGGGAAAAGCCCCCTAAAACTAAGAAATTCAGGGTTTAGCAATCCCTATTATATACCCTTTAATCCGTAATTATGAGCCTAACGCTACGTACTGATTTCGGCTGCACTGAAGCGATCATCGATGACGACTGTGGTCTTAAACGATTTTATCAGGTTGCCGATATTCTTTCTGAGGACCTTGATATTAAGTTTACCAGGAAGCAAGATGACTTTGATACCCTTACCTGGGAATTTTTATTCCGTAATCACGGACTCACACTTCATTATAATATCTATACCGGAATTTCAATCTATCCGGTCAAATCACGTGAAGCACCAAGAAAAGATAATGATGCAGTAGTGGAAGTGGCGAAATACCTCGAAACAAAACTGCTGATACATTCCGCCAGGCGGTTTCTATCTTAATATTTGGCATCGAAACTTTCGAGAATATTCCAGTAGCTAATATATCGTTCTTCGTGAATGCGGCCCTCTCCGAGGGCTTTTTTTATGGCACACCCCGGCTCATTGGTATGCAGGCAATTATTAAACTGACAGTCGTTCAGCAGTGCACGCATTTCAGGAAAATAATGAGACAACTCCTGTTTACTGATATCCACGATTCCAAATTCCCTCATACCGGGAGTATCAATAAGCCGGCCGCCCCCGGGAAGATCAAACATTTCCGAAAAAGTGGTGGTGTGCATGCCTTTACCACTCCATCCGCTTACATCCCTGGTTTTTAAATGAAAGGTGGGGAATATTGTGTTGATAAAAGAAGATTTCCCTACTCCTGAATGGCCGCTCATCAGTGTCGTTTTATCTTTTAGTAAGTCTTTTAATATTTCCAGCCCTTCCTGTTTTTCAACGCTCGTTTTTAAAACCGTGTATCCAATAGAGGTATATACTTCTTTCAGTTCTTTAAATTTATCTTCTTCTTTTTTCCCGTAGATATCCGTTTTATTAAAAACAATAACAGCAGGAACATGATAGGCTTCGCAGGTCACCAAAAACCGGTCTATAAACCCCTGGGAAGTACGGGGTGCCTTGAGAGTGGCAAAAACAAGGGACTGATCAAGGTTTGCTGCAATAATATGATGATGCATTTTATGCGCCGGCGACTGACGGGTAATGTAATTTCTGCGGGAATAGATTTCGGATACCATGGCATTATTGGCGGCGTCATTTTCCAGTTCCAGCTCCACTTCATCTCCCACTGCCAATGGGTTGGTGGAAGTTATTCCATCCAACTTAAAAATGCCTTTAATACGTGCCTTGAAGATCCTTCCATCATCTGTTTTGGTCACATACCAGGAACCCGTTGATTTATAAACTGTGGCTTTCATCAGTGACGAAGGTCAGGGAAACTTTTTAAACACCGAATATCTTAACAGAATCTCCGAAAGCAACAACAGTGCTGCAGCAATGGCAAATGGTAAGTATTTTTCACTGAATCTTTTGAGTGCGGTGATCTCTACAGTTGATTTTTCCAGCTTATCAATCTCTGCATAAATATTCTGAAGACTGGCATTGTCCCGAGCCCTGAAATAAAGACCTCCCGTTTCGGCAGCAATATCCCGGAGCAGTGTTTCATTGACATTGATCGTCTGTTTCTGCAACGTCACTTCGCCGGTTTCATTCTGCACCGGCGCTTCTGCAAACCCTTCACTGGCCATACCAATGGTATATACTTTTATACCAATTGTTTTGGCTATTTCTTTTGCCGCCAACGGGCTTATACGTCCTCCCTGATCTTCCCCGTCTGTTAACAGTATAACGATCCTGCTTTTTGCTTTGCTGTTCTTCAGGCGTTCCACACTTGTTGCCAGCCCATCTCCTATCGCGGTTCCATCAGCGAGCACACCTGTCTGGGCATTGAATATCTGGGCTTTAAGCGTAGCACGGTCCATGGTTATCGGAGATGCCGTAAAACTTTCTCCGGCAAAAATGACGAGCCCTATTCGGTCGGTAGGACGCTTGTCCACAAAAGAGGCAGCCACCTGTTTCATCGCTTCCAGCCTGTTGGGAGTGAAATCCTGTGCCAGCATACTTCCGCTCACATCCATGCAAAGTATAATATCGATCCCTTCTCCGCTAACCATTTCTTCATCGTTCCGTGTTTGTGGACGTGCAAGCACTGCGATAAGGCAGATGATCGTCAGCAGCCGGAGGATAAAAGGAAGATGGCGTAAGGCCGTTTTCCAGGATCCGGCAGCACCAAACGATTTCAGGGAAGATACTACGACGGTTCCCTGCTGCGAATTATTGCGGGTTATATACCACCATATTAAAAACGGCAATAGCAAGAGCAGCATAAATGCTGCAGGATGCGCAAATCCAATATCGTGAAGCCAGTTATACAGCACTGCCGGTATAGGTATTTAAAATGTCAATGGAAGAACGTACCGCGCTCAGATTTTCAGCATTATCACTCTCGGAAGGACGGTATTTTGCAAATTTCACAAAGTCACTTATACGCAGGGATTGAACCAGGCTGCTAAAGGATTTTGGAGGAATTCTTTTTGTGGTCAGCTGCAAGATAAGCTCGTCATTCGTTCGCTCGATGGTAGAAATGCCAAATTTATGAGACACATACGTTCTCAGAATGGCATTCAGTTGCGAATAATATATTTTTTCATTTCCACTGACTGTCCCCTGCGCCTGAAGCAGATCAAGTGCGTTCATTGCTTCTTCGTATGCAGATAACCGGGAAATAGTATTGGCAGCAGCTGCTGCCGGTTTTTTTACATTTCTCCAGAAAAATAACGTCAGCCCTAATGCGACAAGTGCTGTAGCCAACACCATCCAGGGAATATACTTCAGGCTGGGATTTTCCACAACAATAATATCTTTTATATCATGGTAAGCTTCTTTAGGATCGAAAGAAATAAATGCCACATCGATAATAAGGGAGTCTGAATAGTAAGGTTTGCCTCCTACATTTATTTCGAAAGGAGAAATGGTCCACCTCCCGGAATCAAAACTGGTAATGGTCAGCACCTGCACTATTTTTTTTGTGTCAATAGTATGGACGGTATCTACAGGAGCTCTCTTCGTGACCATGAAATGATCGATGCTGTCGGAGGAAAACCATACCACCTCTGAACCAGGCGGAACATATGCATTCACTGATAGCATTACCGGTTCCCCGATCAGAATTTTATCCCGGTCTGTACTGAGTTTAATACTTACCTGAGCCGCAGCTCCCAGGAAGGAAAAAGTATATAAAACAAGTAAGCTGATATGTAAACAGACTGATCTCATAGTACAACGGTCATTTCCTGCTGATAAAAAATTTTTTCAGCACCCTCACATAATCTTCATCCGTTCTTAAGTGCAGCAGATCACTGCCTGCTTTCAGAAATACATTCTTGCATAGTTCATTGTATGCATGAAAATCAGCTTCGTAATCCTGCCTTACCAATACATCTCCCGTATCCACCCACCTCACGTTGCCTGTTTCTGCATCCCGGACAGTGATAAGTCCTATATCCGGCAGCTGCATGTCCATCTTATCGTATACTTTTATTCCAATGATATCGTGCTTCTTACCGGCGACTTTTAATGCATCCTCGAAACTGGTGCTGATAAAATCACTGAGCACAAAAGCGATGCATTTTTGTTTGGTGGAATTATTAAATCTGCGGAATGCTTCGGTAAGGTTGGTGCCTTTCGCTTTAGGAGTATAGGTCAGTAACTCGCGGACAATATAAAGTACATGATCGCGCCCTTTTTTGGGGGGAATAAATTTTTCAATTTTATCACTGAACAATATTACTCCCACTTTATCATTATTGCTGATGGCAGAAAATGCAATTACTGCGCCTATTTCATTGATAATATCTTTTTTCCTCGCATAGGTTGTTCCAAAAAGTGCACTTTCACTGACATCTATTATCAGCATAACCGTTAGTTCGCGTTCTTCTTCGAAGACCTTGCTGAATGGATGATTAAACCTCGCAGAAACATTCCAGTCAATAAAACGAATATCATCACCATGCTGATACTCCCTTACTTCTTTAAATAGCATTCCCCGCCCTTTAAAGGCGCTGTGATACTCGCCTGTAAAAATGTGCCGTGTGAGCCTTTTACTTTTAATTTCGAGCTCACGTACCTTCTTTAATATTTCTGCTGTGGTCAGCATACTATGGTACCGGAATTATTTTTAATATATCATCCACCACCTGTTCTGCGGTGATGTTTTCTGCCTCCGCTTCGTACGTAAGTCCGATCCGGTGACGCAGTACATCTTTACAAATGCTTCTGACATCCTCAGGAATCACATATCCTCTTTTATTTAAAAAAGCATGTGCTTTTGCTGCAAGCGCAAGATTAATGCTGGCCCTCGG
>JAYUXA010000357.1:0-26219 GCA_043753245.1 Chitinophagaceae bacterium | reverse complement strand
GTTTATTTTCAGTGAATTCCTGGTATTAATCTGCTTAGAGAGTTCGATTCTGAATCTTTTAATAATAAATTCTACTTTATGAAAATGGTCAGCTACCTGAGTATATGTTTAATTGCTTTGGGTTTATTCAGTTCATGTAAAAAAGAAAATGGCGCAAGTGCCGAAGATGTTGCCAAAGCCAATGCATTTAAGGAGTTTATCCTGGCAAAGAAATTTCATGTAACGGATTACTACTCCGACAAACCTATCGATTATGTTGAAACCGATACGGCTGTAAAGTCAGAAACAGAACTTTTTCAGTACGTTAGCAGCTGGATTAAAGACGATGAAAATGTGTTTAATGTCAGTAGCGGAAAAGTAACTATTACACAGGGTGCAATTAAAATTGCCGGAAACACCGAGGAAGTATTTACCAAGGATTTTTCAATTGGTGCTGACAAAGATGGTGTTTATTTCAATTTTTTAAATTATCAGTACAACCCTTTAAAGTACAGGCTCGTTGAATTTTCAGGTGATCATTTTCTTGTGTATGTGAACTGGCATTCAGGTGGCAAAGTATTTAGCAAATTTACAGTTATCGCTCCATAAGAGTAACAATAGCATTACGGGAGTCATCTGCAAGGATGACTTTTTTTTATGCCTGTTATCTTCCAGCTGGTTTTACGAAGCCTTTTTTCGCTTACTCTCCAGACTTGCTTTAAGTTGCTCCATTAAGTCTTGCGACCTGGAATGAACCACTTTCATACTGGGAATTTTAATCTTTTTTCCCTTGGACTTGGCTTCAATGAGCTTCATAAGCTCTTCGGAATAGGTATCCTTATAATTGGAGATATCAAATGTTGCAGTAAGCTGCTCAATCAGAGAGATGGCCATTTTTAATTCGGGAGCCTTACTCGCCTCTTCAGGGATCTTCAGATCGCTGGTATCCCTTATTTCCTGGTCAAATCGTATTTTTTGAAGAATCAGGGCTTTGCCGGAAACTTTAAGCAGGGCAAGGCTCTCCTTACTTCTTAAAACAAATCGCGCCAGACCTGTTTTTCCTGTCTTAACCAATGCATCTCTTAATAAAATATAAGCTTTTTCGCCTGAATTTTGCGGCTCGAGGTAATAGGGAGTTTCGTAATACATCGAATCCACTTCTTTTTCCTCTACAAATTCTACGATCTCGATCATTTTAGTCTTCTCAGGACTCGCTTTTTTAAAATCTTCCTCTTCCAAAACCACATAGGTTCCTTCAAAATTAAAGGCCCGTACTATATTACTGAAGGCGACCTCTTTTCCGGTTTTTTCATTAATCCGTTGAAACTTAATATTAGAATGGTCCTTTTTATCAAGCATGTCCAGATCAAGATCACTTTGCTGGACGGCACTGTATAGCTTTATCGGAATATTGACCAGGCCAAAGCCCACTGCACCAGTCCATAATGATCTCATAATGTGGTTTTACAGATAGATCCTAAAACTTTGTGCCACCTTATACGGCAGGAAAGGTAATCATGAACACTGACCCTTTATTGACCTCCGACTGCACCTCAATTCTGCCTTTATGCGCCTGCAGGATATTGAGCGACGCAGCCAGACCAAGGCCTAAGCCGTTTCTCTTTGATGTAAAATAGGGTTCAAAGAGTTTAGAGAGATTTTCCTCTGTAATTCCACTACCGTTATCTTTTATACGAACGATATGATTTTCTTTTTCGGTTTCTATAGTGATGAGAAGCACACCTTTGTCCTCTTCCATTGCCTCCACAGCGTTTATTATAATATTCAGAAAGGCAAGCTTAAGTTTTTCCTCATCTGCCTTAATATATGCCGGCTTGTCTGTGAATTTGAGCTGTAATTTAATTTTCTGAAGGGTAATGCGGTCCAGCGCAGATGCGATACTTTCATCCATAATTATCTGGAGAGGTTTATTGTGCATAGACATCTCAGCCGGACGGGAAGAGTTCAACAGCTCGGTAATAATATCACCGATGCGTTTACTGTTGCGCTGGATGATCTCCATATACATTTCTGAATCATCAATTCCGGCAACTTCATGGTGTAGCTGCTCCAGCGAAAGATTGATATTATTAAGAGGATTTCTTACCTCATGGGCCAGTGTCTGGACCAACCTGCCGGTAGCTGCAAGTTTTTCAGCCTGAAGTGTAGCTTTTTCTGCTTTCTTTAATTCGGTGATATCATGCAATAAACCGTGAATATAGGTTTGTCCATTTATGTCCTTTTCGGTAGAAAGAGATAATATACAGTTCTTCTTTTCACCACTGCCCGAAAGCAATTCTAATTCCCGGTCATTAACGATACCCGTAGATGCCAACTTGTGAGAAATGAATATCTTTTCTTTCCCATCCAGCATATCATATAAACTAACGGATGATAATTGAAGTTTTGAAAACTGAAGCAATTCGGAAGTAGCATCATTTACATTCCCAAAGACAAGTTTTTCTGAAGCCAGAAATACGGCATCTTTTGAACGCTCAAAAATGCTTCTGTATTTTCTTTCATTTGCCCGGAGTGCCTTTGTTGCTGCTGCCCTTTCAAGTGAATAGCGTATGCATCTTTCCACTTTTTCTACATTCAGGTCCGACTTTACAAGATAATCGATTGCTCCTGCCTGCATAGCTTCCCGGTCAATAAACTGATTGCCTTTGCCGGTAAGCAATACCATGGGTTCTTCACATTGTGCTGCTACTGCTTCTTTGATCAGATCCAATCCGGTTTTAGCGCCAAGGTAATAATCGATAAAGTAAAGATCATAATTGTGTTTTTTGATGTGATCTATCGCATCCTTATATTTAAAACACCAGTCGATCCGGCATTTACGGTCATTGATTTTTTTTATGTATTCACTGGTAATAAAAAAATCGTCTTCATCATCGTCAATGATTAATATATGGGTCAGCGTGTCCGGTTCAGCCATGGTAATCTGTTTGAAATTGAGGAAGAATTATATAAAAAGAAGCGCCTTTTCCAGGTTCACCTGATGCGTGAAATATTCCCTGATGATTTTCAACTATTTTTTTGCATATGGCCAGCCCGATACCGGACCCCGGATATTCATTTTTGCCATGAAGACGTTGGAATAATTGTAGAATCTTCTCCGAATACTCCTGCTCAAATCCAATACCCTTGTCTGTTACAGAGATTTCGAAAAATGTTTCCTGATCGTTAAGGTGAAAAATTTCTATATCACCTGCATGTAGTTTTCTCGCCTGGATCACTATCTGCGGATCCTGCCCTGATTTTTTAAATTTGATGGCGTTAGACAGAATTTTTGTAAATAACTGCGTAAGCTGCTCCGGAACACCATCGATTACCGGCAGCAAAGAGCAGGTGATAGTGGTATCCAATAGCGCTACACTTAAATCCGCACGGATAGCACGAATTACCTCATTTAAATCAGTTGGAATAAAATCGCCCCGATACTTTGTTGATTGGGAAAAATCCAACAGATTGTCAATCATCAAACGCATATTCTCTGCAGCGGAAAGCATGCGCGATAAATAAAGCTGCACATCGGGGTTCAGATTGTCTGGCAGCGTTTCTTTTAGTCTTTCACTAAATGCGGCAATCTTTCTTAATGGTTCCTGCAAATCATGCGATGCCACATGTGCAAATTCTTCCAGCTCATTATTTAATCTTTCCAGTTCCTTAACCTTCTTTTTTAGGATTTGCTGAATTCGATCCTTCTCCTGAACTACTCTTTTATAGTCGGCCAGATCAGGTTTAAATTCATCCTGGTACGGAGCCGGATTATTTTCCAGCGGATTATTCATAAGAACTAATGGTTATTGAATTCCTGGTATTGTTTCATTTTATTATAAAGCGTCTTTCTATCGATATTGAGCAGTTTTGCTGCTTTGCTTTTATTGAAATTGGCCTGTTTAAGCGCTTCAATGATCATTTCATATTCTGCGTCTATGCTAGCTGCTTTTAAAGTGGTTTCATCAAGTACGGTCCGGGTTGGAGAGGATGCTTGTCCCGATAGTGTTGCCGGCATGGAAACAGGAAGCGGGGCAGAAGGCTCATTTCCGTTCTCAAATAACAGTTTATTAAAATTGACGATCTCAAAAGGCAGGGACCGGTCTTCTATATAATCCGTATCGGTTAACAGGGTAGCTCTTTTTACCACATTTTTTAATTCGCGCAGGTTTCCATACCAGATGTATTTTTGAAAAATGTCTTCCACTTCTGTAGAAAATCCCTTCACTTTTTTGTTAAGTTCGATGTTGGTCAGATTTAGAAAGTGACGGGCAAATATCATGATATCTCCTTTGCGATCCCTTAAAGGAGGGATCGTCATGCTGAACTCGTTAAACCGGTGAAAAAGATCTTCCCTGAATTTGCCTTTTTTTGATGCTTCCCAAAGTGGTTCGTTGCTGGCTATAATGATACGGACATCGAGGTCGATATCTTTAGTGCCGCCAACTCTTCGCATCCTTCTTTCCTGCACCACCCGCAGCAGGGAAATCTGTATATCATAAGAAAGATTTGCAATTTCATCCAGAAAAATAGTACCACCATTCGCCATTTCAAAGCTGCCCATTTTCTGGTTTAATGCTCCGGTGAATGCTCCTTTTTCATGTCCGAATAGTTCACTTCCTGCCAGCTCCTTACTTAAAGCGCCGCAATCGATCGCTACAAAGGGCTTATTATTTCTTTTACTGCGTTTGTGTATTTCCTGGGCAATAGCTTCTTTTCCACTTCCACTCTCTCCATAAATGATTACGCTGTAATTGGTTGGCCCCACCAATTCTATCTGCTGCAGTATCTGTTTGAACGCAATACTATCACCAAAAATATATTGACCACTAACAATAACATCCGGTCTTTTTTCTTTTTTTTCCTCTCCGTTTTCAGACGAAGGGGGAGTAGTCTGGATAATTGTTTTAGTTGCCGGGCTTTCCAGCGCTTTCCGGATAGTTAAAATTATTTCATCCGGAAATAAAGGTTTAGTGATGTAATCATACGCTCCAAGCTTCATTACTTCTACTGCTATTTTGATATCGCTGTATCCGGTTATGATAATAACCGGCATCTGAGGAAATTTTTCTTTGATTTTTACCAGCATGGTTTTTCCGTCCATATTGTCCAGGCGAAAATCGCACAACGCAAGGTCATAGCTGGTCGTGTCTAACAATTCAAGCGCTTTTTTAGTAGTATTGGCTTCTTCTACTTCATATCCGTTTTTTGACAAGAACCTTTTTAACAACAGACACATGTCTCTGTCGTCATCAATAACCAGAATCTTTTGCATGAAGTGAGTTTAGTTTTTTGGTTAATTATGCCCACAGGGCCCTCATCTGTGCCACAGGTATCTGTAGCAGCTCCCGGTATTTGGCTACTGTTCTCCGGGCAATACTAAAACCTTTTTGCGATAATATAGAGACCAGCTGCTGATCAGTAAAAGGTTTTTGCTTGTCCTCCGTTTCAATAACCTCTTCGATGGCAGTTTGTATAACACGGTTGCTAATGATTTCTCCCTGTTTATTAATTATTCCTTCAGTGAATATATCTTTAAGCAGCAGTGTGCCAAAAGGGGTAGATACGTATTTGTTGCAGGTGATCCTGGATACTGTTGAAATGTCCACTCCTACCATTTCAGCAATATTTTTCAGGATCATCGGTTTGATCAGCTTAATGTCCCCTTCACGAAAGTATTCAAATTGAAGTTTAACAATAGCCCGTACAACTTTCAGCATAGTGCCTTCACGTTGTTTGATGGCAGAAACAAACCATTGTGCTGCATTCAATTTGTTGCGAAGATATTGTCTGGTTGCCTTATCATTCTGACGATTGTCTTCTGTATTCTTAACTGTCTCCATCCAGTTCTGGTTAATGTGTAAGGACGCTGAACGCTGCCGGTATAAGGAGACTTCCAATGTATCTCCATCAAGGGCTATGATAAAATCAGGCATGATCTGCTGGTTGGCCTGAAAAGACTCAGTACTTTCAGTAATGGGCTTCATCTTCAGAGAAGCCAGCAATTGCAAGATGATCTTCAATTCATCGTCCTCGATATGTAACTGGGTCATTATTTTGTCCATATTGCGGCTTCCAAGATCGCTGAAATGATCCTGAAGCAACCGGATCGCCATCTTAACATCCGGTCGTTTGATATTCATCCGCTGTAACTGCAACACCAGGCATTCCCGGATACTTCTCGCTCCGATCCCTGCGGGATCTAATCCCTGCAATTTTGAAAGGGACGCTTCCAGCTCTTCCACCTCGATCCATTTTTTAAAACGAAAAGACAGATCATCCGCTATATCGGGTAATTTCTGATCCAGTAATCCCGATTCGTTGAGAGAATCGATCAGATAAGCAGCCAGTTCAATATCCCGCTCATCATTGTACATCAGCTTAAACTGCTGCTTCAGTGTTTCCCTGAAATCGGAAGACTCGGGTAAAGGCTTGTCAGGGATTTTTTCGTTGTTAAAGTAGTTTTCGTATTCCGTTTTATAATCAGGCACATCGTCATATCCATGTTCTTCCCAGTCGCTAAAATCCTGTGCTTCCTCTTTATTGAATTTATCGGCCTCTTCTGCCTCGTCGGACGCGCTCTCCTCCAATAAAGGATTTTCTTCGATCTCCTGCTGAATACGGTGTTCCAACTCCATCGTGTTCAGATGAAAGAGGTTCAGCAACTGGATCTGCTGTGGAAGAATCTTTAATTGCTGCCTTTGAGCAAGATTTTGGTGGAGCATATACTAGAGATTTGTAAGTCTACAATTACAAGGAAAGCACCAAAAAGTGAGATATCAGCACTATTTGTTATTTCTTCTATGGCAGAAAGGTTTTACGGCAAAAGTTTTGTAATTTTTACACACAGTAATACAGGTTATTTCTATTTTGCTGTAGAGATAATTCCCCAATATGAGAAAACGTATGAAACCTAAGTTCGGATACCTGTATCTCTCATTTATTATTTCGCTGATTATTGTTACAGTTACCACTATTCTGTTTCACCAGCGTATGAACTCGATGAGAGTTGAAACAGGTTATTTTAATACTATATCGATCTGGGCGGGAATAATTACCCTGGTTTCCTTTTATTTTATAAACCGGGAAGTACGGATACGGGCGAAATACCAGTCTGAATTAGAGAAAAAGCTATTAGAGCTAAACCGGTCAAATTCGGAATTAGAGCAGTTTGCCTATATCGCATCCCACGATCTGCAGGAACCGCTGCGAAAAATCAGAACGTTCACTGACAAATTGGTTTTCCAGCATAGTTCAGAACTTCCGGAGGATACCAGAATGGTCATCAGCAGGATCGAGGCTTCTGCGCGCCGCATGCAGGAACTGATTCAGGATATGATCAATTTTACCGGATTGATCAACCGAGAGGAGCTTATGCGGCAGGTTGATTTAAATGAGGTTGTTACACGGGTGCTTGCCGATTTTATCGAGCAGAGTCAGGCACTTCATGCAGTA
The DNA here is from genome assembly GCA_043753245.1 of Chitinophagaceae bacterium. Lineage (GTDB taxonomy): Bacteria > Bacteroidota > Bacteroidia > Chitinophagales > Chitinophagaceae > Flavitalea. The sequence continues at coordinate 18,785 of JAYUXA010000357.1, read as the reverse complement.
GTGGTATGGGATGCATTACCAATTATAAAAGGAAATGAAAAGCAGCTATTACTATTGTTCAAGTCATTAATAGACAACGCATTCAAATTTTCCAAGTCGGGGGAACCGCCCTCTATTAAAATAAGCTATCAGGCTGTTGCCCGAACAAAAGAAGATGAACATCTAAATGAGAAGGCCTATCATAAAATCACTTTTGAAGATAAAGGGATAGGCTTTAATAATGAATTTGCTGAGAAGATTTTTATAATTTTTCAACGCCTTCATACGCAGCAATCCGGGTATAGAGGGAAAGGAATAGGTCTTGCTATTGCCCAACGTATCATAACCAATCACAATGGAATAATAATGGCCAGAGGGTTGGAGAATGACGGAGCTGCATTTATTATGTATTTTCCTGTAAATTAATAATCACAGCATTATCTGGTTCCTCTGGTTCATCAACACCATCTGTACCTGTAGGATCATCAGCAGCAGAAATACCAGTAAGAGGCGATTCTTTTTTATTATTATCCTCCTGGTTAACGGGTTTGTTTTGTTCTTCCGTATTAACCACTTTTTTACTGAGGCTGTTCATGATTTCTTACTTTTCCGGATGTGAAAATTCTGCCGATCTTTTTCAGTTTGCTCAATATGCCCTGACTGTTATCGGTGATAAGATGGGACGAATAATTTTTCATTACAAATGGAACAGCCAGTCTGGTAATCCAGCCTGCTTTCGCCAGGACAAAGTTTTTTAATAAAACATCACTGGCAAATTTTAATCCCATTTTCAGAAGGGGACTGGTAGCACTACTGTGCGACATCTTTCCAATAACGCCAAAGGCATTACTTACCGGTTCCAGCTCTATTTTCACTGCTTCCCAGTCTGACACTACACGCTGTTTTTTTAGTACCAGCGATGCTTCCAACCTGGCTCTTTCAGCAGTCAGATCATCATACGTTTTTATCATCATTGAATTATTCATAAAGCTTATTAATAATTAGATTCCTGATCATCGGGAAAACAATTTTTTTCCTTAACAAAACAAGAACAATAATAATGAGCAGAAAGACACCTGCGGTAAGCAGAAATCCGAGCGCAGCACTTTCAACTAATGAACCAAGCCATACTCCGAGTGCTAAACCAAGAAATAAAAGCACGAATATTCCAAGGAAAAAAACAGCAAAAGCAGACATCACTGAAGCACTTATCCCTGTCGCTTTATCAGTAGCTTTTATTATTGAAAGCTTATAATAAGTTTGAATATAGTCCGTGATACTTTCGCTTAATTCTGCAGCTTTAGATTTAAGTTCTTTCATTTTTTATTCACTGATTAGAAGTAAAAAAAAAGCAGGCTTTTACACCTGCTTCTATTTAGCTGAGGCTATCTTTCACGCTATTGTACCGGTCTTCCGCTTGCCCTTTAAAGTTGCTGGCTGATCTGGAAGCCTTATCTTTCATATTGTTAAACTCTGTTTTTCCTTCTGCAAAAAGATCTGCGAGCTGACATGCCCAATCGTTTGCTGCATCCTTCACTTTCTGACGAATATCGCTTCCTTTTTCAGGTGCAAGTAACAGTCCGATTACAGCTCCGGCAGCTGCAGCGCCTACTATTCCTAAAATTACTTTACTTGTAGATGTCATAGTTGATAGTTTAAATGTGAATGATTGCTAACTCTGAAGCTTAAATATTATGCCGAATAATTTGTTCGGACTTAAGGCGAAATTATCGCAATTCATTTAATTTCATGTGTATAATATTCTACAGCACGATGTTTTAACAAGTATTAGAACACTGGTAAGAAATTTTCTATATTTAGCGTTATTATGTACCAGAAGAAGGTTGTTTTGATAATCGATGATGAAGTGGATCTGTGTTTGCTTTTAAAAACCTACCTCAACCGTAGGAACTATGAAGTATATTATTCACATACTCTCAAAGAGGGAATGAAGCAATTTAATCTTCTGATACCTGACATTTTATTTCTGGACAATAACCTTCCCGATGGGGTGGGGTGGGAAAAAGCAGCAAGCCTATTGGAGCAGTATCCTGCTTTACAGGTTCATCTTATCAGTGCCTACCAGCCTCTATCCCCCCAAAAACAAAACAGTAGCTTTAAAGTTTGGGAAAAGCCGCTTACTCTGCGGGATTTGGACAAATACATGACGATTTCTTCAAAAGGTGCTATTTGACTGCTCTGCAGTTTAGACAAGGAATCGGTTTAAAGAGTATATCTTTGCCAATTAATAGTTGTATGAACCTTTATATTACTTCCGCCGGATGTTGTTGCTGCAGGTAAAGCAGAGGTTAAACAGGTGGATGATACCTCAATAAAAGATAAACGCTTTTAGATACCTAAACTCCACCATGGTGGAGTTTTTTATTTTACTAAGATGATGTCAGCTAAGACCAAACGACCAGAGACTGAGCTAGATAAAAAGATTGCAGATATCGGCAAAAACGTAGGCAATACACCCTTGTATACGTTCAGCAGGAAACTCTTCGATAGGACCGGAGTGGTTATCCACGCTAAAAAAGAATGGCTTCAGATAGGTGGAAGTGTAAAGGCCCGTGCGGCATACTCCATTATTAAAAGTGCTGTTGCGGCCGGAGCATTGAACGAACACACCATTTTACTGGATGCCACCAGTGGAAATACGGGGATCGCTTATGCTTCTATTGCAAAAAAAGCCGGGCTTAAGGTAACCTTGTGCCTTCCGGAGAACGCATCCATTGAACGTAAACAGATATTAACCTCTTTAGGGGTAAACATAGTATATACCTCTAATCTGGATGGAACTGATGGATCTCAGCTGGTAGCCCGCGGGATGATGGATAAAAATCCCGAAAAGTACTTTTACGCCGATCAGTATAAAAATGAGAACAACTGGAAAGCTCATTATTATGGTACTGCAGTAGAAATAGCGGAAGCGGTCCCCGGGATCACTCATTTTGTTGCCGGTATGGGTACCACAGGAACTTTTATAGGTACAGGTAGAAGACTTAGAGAGCTAAAGCCGGATATCCGGCTGATTGCCTTTCAGCCTGACAGTGCATTGCATGGACTGGAAGGATGGAAACACCTGGAAACCGCCGTTGTGCCAACTATCTACGATCCTTCTCTGGCTGACGGGATCATGGAGGTGTCCACAGAAGAAGCATATGAAATGCTCTCCTTGGTCAATGAAAAAGAAGGAATTCTGCTCAGTCCATCTTCTGCAGCAAATATCGCCGGCGCATTGAAAGTAGCATCCACCCTGTCTGAGGGAGTTATTGTTACCATCCTGCCGGATAATGCAGACAAGTATTCAGAAGTAATTAAAAAGTTAAAAAAATGATGGAAATAGAAACCGCTGCGAAAAAAATAATGAACGAGGAGGCCGTAAATGCCTATCCCGATGAATGTTGCGGATTTATGTTTGGCCAGGAAGATGGGTCGGGCTACAGAACGGTGCGTTTAGCTATGCCTGTTATTAATGCTTCTGTTGAAAACAGGAAAAGGCGGTTTGAAGTGTCTCCTAAAGATTATATAAGTGCAGAAAAATATGCGCTTGATAATCAGCTGTTATTGCTGGGTGTATACCATTCCCATCCGGACCATCCGGCTGAGCCATCAGAGCACGACAGGATAGCAGCACAACCCTGGTTTTCCTATGTCATCCTATCCGTATTAAAAGGAGTAGTGAACAATACCAGAAGCTGGTTGTTGAACGATGAATCCCATTTTGAAGAAGAACAACTCAATTAAACAACATTAAATAACAGATTATCATGGCAACTATAATTATTCCCACACCATTAAGAAAATTCACAAACAATACTGCTAAACTTCAGATAAAAGGCGGCACCGTTGCCGAAAGTATTACTGAACTGACGACAAACTTTCCCGAATTAAAAAGGCATCTGCTGGATGATAAAGGCCGGATCAGAAGTTTTGTAAATATTTTTGTGGGCGATAACGACATCAGGGATTTGCAGCAGGAGCATACGCTGATCAGTGAAGATACTGTGGTAAGCATCATACCTGCCATTGCAGGTGGCACCAATTAAAACATATCACTATGGGTAATAATGATACTATTTTTTCAAAGGAGGAACTGGCCAGATACAACCGGCATATTATAATTCCGGGTTTCGGAATGGAGGCCCAGCTCAAACTCAAGGCGGCCAAAGTTTTAGTAATTGGTTCGGGTGGTTTGGGAAGTCCGGTTTTGTTATATCTGGCAGCAGCAGGCGTGGGCACTTTAGGCATTGTGGATTTTGATACAGTAGACGACAGCAACCTGCAGCGCCAGGTTTTATTTGGTGTGGAATCCATCGGGACACCAAAGGTCGAAGCCGCAAAAAAAAGGCTGGAGTCGCTCAATCCCCACCTTAATATTAATATTTACAATACACATCTTAACTCAGGCAATGCGCTGGACATTATCAAAGACTACGATGTGGTAGCCGATGGCACAGACAATTTTCCTACCAGGTACCTGGTTAATGATGCGTGTCTGTTGCTGGGAAAGCCCAATGTATATGCATCCATCTTTCAATTTGACGGACAGGTATCCGTTTTTAATTACCCCGATAAAAATGGGGTTCGCGGACCTAATTACAGAGATCTGTACCCAACTCCACCGCCTCCGGGTTTGGTGCCCAGTTGTGCAGAAGGTGGAGTGCTGGGTGTGTTACCCGGTATTATCGGTAGTCTGCAGGCTTCTGAGGTGATCAAAGTGATCACCGGCGTGGGAGAAACTTTATCAGGTAGATTTTTCACTTTTGATGCCTTGCAATTTGAGACCAGGACATTTAATATTAAAAAAAGAGACGACAATCCTGTTACCGGAAAAAATCCGACGATTACTGCGCTGATCGACTACGAACAGTTCTGCGGAATGAAGGCAGTAGAAGAAAAACCAATGCGGGAAATTACTGCCAGAGAATTGTACGACCTACAGGTGAAAGGGGAGCCTTTTCAACTGATTGATGTACGGGAGCCTAACGAATACGAGATTGCCAATCTGGGTGGTGAGCTGATTCCATTATCTTCTATTGGGGCGAATGTGGATCATATAGCACGCGATAAAAAAGTAGTGGTGCATTGTAAGATGGGTGGAAGAAGTGCAAAAGCAATCCGGGAGCTGGAAGAAAAATACGGATTTACAAATTTGTACAATCTTAAGGGTGGGATAATAGCTTATATCGATGAAGTAGATCCTGCATTGACAAAATATTAGCAGGAGTTTAAAGGCCCCAAAAGTTCCTCAGTATATTTGTAAATGCTTGCACTTGATGCTTACGATTACAGGATCGAACCGGGTCGGCTCGATTATGATTTCGAGAGTACAGGTCCGAACGGCGTTATAAAGAAAATCGCTCAATAAAATCCTACTTCTATTTATACTTCGAATGGCTGCATAATATTGTCCGATATACTTCATCAATTTTGTACTAATTTTTTTTCATTTATCACTTCACGAGCTCTGGAAAGCGCTGTTTCAAGATCTTTAGTCACATACCGCTTGCCTATTTTAAATAGCAGCCTTGACTTGCGAAATTCCTGGAGAACCAAAGGTTGAACGCCACTGAGAATCAATTGAATTTTATCCTGAATGCACATGCTCAGTATATCTTTTACCGTATGCAAACCCGTTGCATCGATTATTGGAACTTTACTCATCCGAACAATCAGAACGCCAGACTTTTGTTTAAGGATTTTAATAGTGTCTTTAAACTTATAAGCTGCACCAAAAAATAATGGACCGGATAATTCAAAAACTTCGACATCTTTTGGAATCTCATAACTGCTGATTGGCCTATCGATTGTTTCGGGTTTGGCATCTTTTAAAAGAGAACTCATATTACTGGTCTTGATCATTGTCCGCATAAATAAAATCACCGCCAGAACCATTCCTATTTCAATAGCTACTGTCAAATCGACTAGTATAGTCAATAAAAAGGTTGCGATTAGTACTGCCGCATCGCTCCGGCTGCCCTTTGCAAGATCAAAGAACGTGACATATTCGCTCATGTTGTAAGCAACTACCACCAAAATACCAGCAAGGCAGCTCATAGGTATTAATGTTGCCCATTTGCCAACCGCGAGCATGATCACCAAAAGTGTTACTGAATGAATAATACCGGCAATAGGTGTCCTACCTCCATTTTTCACATTAGTGGCTGTACGGGCTATAGCACCTGTTGCCGGCATACCGCCGAATAAAGCGGATGCAATATTAGCAGCACCTTGAGCTAAAAGCTCCACATTGCTTTTATGGTTACCCCCTATCATTCCGTCAGCTACCACTGCAGAAAGAAGGCTTTCAATTCCACATAGTATAGCTATTGTAAAGGCTGGTTGGACCAGGGTCTTGATCACATTCCAGTCCATGTGCGGCATTGCCGGAGCAGGCAGTCCGGATGGAATACCACCATATTGGCTGCCAATTGTGTCTACAGGTAATTTAAATATTTGGACGGTAATTGTCGCTAGAAGAATTGCAATCAGAGAACCAGGAACAAGTCTTGTGAGTTGGGGAGAGACTACTATAATACTGATGGTACACATACCAATAGAAAATGCATACCAGTTGATTGTCGAAAAATATTTGCCATATTCATTCCATTTATCCAAAAAATCAGCGGGAACAGCTCCCATATTCAGACCTAAAAAGTCTTTTACTTCAGAAGAAAAGATGATTACAGCAATTCCTGTGGTAAAGCCCACAATAAGCGGATATGGAATGAATTTAATGACGTTGCCAAATCGCGCAAAACCCATCCCTATCAAAATTATTCCAGCAAGAAACGTAGCAATGACCAATCCGTTAATGCCATGCTGTTGTACTATTCCATAAACAATAACTATAAAAGCTCCGGTTGGCCCTCCAATTTGCACACGACTGCCTCCGAAAGCCGAAATAATAAAACCAGCTATAATTGCTGTAAAGATTCCTTTTTCAGGTGAAACGCCAGATGCAATTGCAAAAGCGATTGCCAGAGGTAAAGCGACTATGCCCACAATTATGCCCGCAACCAGATCTTTTGCAAACTGCTGGCGGGTATAACCTTTAAGCGTCTCTTTTAATTTTGGATAAAACATAATTTTAATATTCAAATCATACCTCTGAAAATTGCAATCGGAGTTGGCCTAACACAATTTTCGCGGAAATAATATTTGCATATTGGTAATGCCTATCTGCAAATTAATTTATACCGAAAACGCTATAGTGAAATAGGAATTAAAAAAAACTCGAGTACTTAAGCTTTTAATTAAAAGACTTTGTACTGCATTCTAAGATTTTCAAGGTGATCAATTGCCGATCTGATCTTCGAAAACTGATCAGGTTCGATATCAGCATTATTGGTATTTCTTAAATTAATCAGAGAATTATCTAAAAACTGATTGATTAGTGAACGATCAATCGTTTTTCTCCTGATCAGGTCTATTTTTCTGTCGATAACATTTAGTACTGTCAAAGTTGACTTACAAGCCAGGATTTTTGCAATCATTATTCCTTCGTAATACTGTATTTGGTGTCGCATTTTTATTAAAAAAAGTTTAGAGTGTTGCCTGCTTTAAATAAGTTGAATATAAAGTATTCTTAAAGACAACATCCCTGAACTCAACTTAAGTCTCTGCTATCTTCATTGTGCTTTCACCCAAAATTTAAGTAATCCTTCAAATTCTGTTTTCACAACATAATATGATGGGGGAATTTCAACCTCCAAACTATGAAAAGTTGCTATTCGTGTTCCTGTGCGTCTTTGCTCCAGTCGTTTGTACAGGTACCTGTTGTAGTAATTAAAGAGTGAAACGGAGTGTTCGATAGAATTGTCAATTTTATCTGTTCCGTCTAAATTTTCGTAAAAAGAATTGTAGAAATAAAAATGATCAAATTTACCCAAATCAAGCTGAGTAAAATTTCCATGGACAAAAGAAACATTGGGTAAGTCCAACTTAGTGCTGCAATCAATTGCATAGTCCACCAGGTATTTGCGTTGTTCTATCCCGTAGAAAATGGCATGGGGTTTATATTGGGCTGCCGCTAAGCAAAACTTTCCAACCCCACTACCAATATCTAATACGTGTACACGGTTTTGAGCCGCCAAAAAATCAGCTGCACATTTTGCAACTTCAAGCTTTGTCCAATGCTTTGTTGCTTTTGTTTCAATGCCTTTTGGATATAGTTTATTAAACGCGTCATCGCTCCTGAATATATTGTTCCAATTGCATTCCTTAACTAGCATAAATTTAAGCCTGATTTAAATAATTAAAAAGTATCAAATCTATCCAACTATGGTCGTTTGTAAAATGCAAATTCTTTTTGTTATCCCGAGGTTTCAGTTGACCTGATTTCATAGCGCAAAGGTATAGCTCACTAAGGGCAATCGAAGTGATGCATATTACTGGAAAAGGTGCATTTTGCTACTTTTACCGGTAGTTTTTGTTACCTTTTATAGACTAATTTTGGTTTACCATGATAAAAGATATTTTTCCAATTGACAAATGGAACTATGAGAATAGCTCTGTTCTGCGAGATCTGCCCAAAGAAGAATTAGCGGTTCTTTTGGCAAACGTCACTGAAGATAGTTATCGTAAGGGCCAGATTATTTTCAGATATGGGGCATATCCATCAGGTATATTTTTCATCCGGGCTGGCAAAGTAAAAAAATATAAAGTGGACAAACAAGGCAGGGAGCAGATCATTTATGTGGCCAATACCGGAGAATTAATTGGATACCATGCAATGCTTGCAGAGGAGCGCTATCAGGATAATGCCGCCACCCTGGAAGATAGTACCATTATATTTATTCCAAAAGAGGACTTCCTGAATGTTTTGCAGACCTCTAAATTTTTATCTCAAAGGTTATTGAAGACTTTAAGTCACGAGTTTTCTGTATTCGCGAATTGTATTGCCTTGTTTGCGCAAAGAAGTGTCCGGGAACGACTTGCAATGCAGCTAGTGTTAATGAGAGAAAAATATAAAAAAGATTTTGTTCCTGGCATGCAGGTAGAAATCAACATGTCACGCGAAGACCTGGCCAGCCTGGTAGGCACTGCAAGAGAAAATATCCTGCGAATATTAAAAGAATTTAAAGAGGATGGTATAGTAGAAACAAAGGGGCGAAAAATTCTTGTAAAAGACGTTGATAAACTATTAGCAATTGCAAATGATTAAATTAGCAGAGACAATGTGATTCAATATTGGCAGAGATCCTGAAAATTTCTCAGTGGACAAATCCGGAATTCAATTCCGGATTTGTCCAAAATCATTTATCTCTGCCTTATGATCGCAAGGACGGGTGCTAAGAAACTAAAACAATTGTCACTTAAATGCAGGGTTATAGCGGTGGTAGGCCCACGTCAAAGTGGGAAAACTACTTTATGCAGACAAACTTTTCCGGGTAAAGCCTATGTCTCTATGGAAAACCCGGATAACGAAGCTTTTGCCAGTTCGGACCCCAATGGATTTTTAAAGCAGTTTAAAAACGGGGCTGTGGTAGATGAAGCGCAGAAAACACCTCACCTGTTTTCCTATATTCAGCAAATAGTAGACGAGAACAACAAACCCGGTTTTTTTATCCTTAGCGGCAGTAATAATTTTTTAATGCAGCAAAGTATATCGCAGTCCCTGGCCGGCCGGGTAGCTTACATTCACTTACTGCCCTGTAGCTTAAAAGAATTAAAAACATCCAAATTGCTACATGAAGATTATAGGTTCCACGTTTTTAATGGCGGCTATCCTGAACCCTTATTTAAAAACATAGAAGCAACCGACTGGTATCCAAACTATATCAGCGCTTATGTAGAAAGGGATGTGAGACAATTAAAAAATATTCAGGACCTGAGCCTGTTCGTGAAGTTCCTTCGGTTATGCGGAGGCCGCACGGGTCAGGTGTTAAATATGGAATCGTTGGGAAACGATTGCGGAATTGACGGGAAAACCGTTCAGAGCTGGCTTCATATTTTACAAAGCAGCTATATTATTTATTTATTAAGGCCACACTTCAATAATTTCAACAAACGTATAATAAAAAGTCCTAAATTATATTTTTACGATACCGGAGTGGCCTGCTCATTGCTTGGAATTCAAAATATGCAACAATTAAGTACTCATAGTTCCAAAGGTGCTTTATTGGAAAATCTACTGGTTATAGATCTTTTAAAGCAGCGCTTTAATAATGGATTACAGGATAATCTTTATTACTGGAGAGATAAAACAGGTAATGAGTTGGATGTGCTGGTCGATAATGCTTCCACCCTCACCGCAATAGAAATAAAAGCCGGAGCCACGATTTCAGGTGATTATAAAAAAGGACTGCTGTATTTTAAAGATATAGCCAAAGCTCAAAAGGTAGAGATGGAATTGTATTATACCGGTACCAGCGTTCAAAACAGAAGCAATGGAATTAAAATAAAACGATGGAACGGTATTGAATAGTGATCTTCCGGTAATACGACCGGCCCGTTCACCTTCAACCGTGGCCCGCCCTTCGAGCTTTAGGCCTATCTCCGTAAAAAAAGATATGGCGTCATCAAGTGATTCTACAACGATGCCGACATTATCCATTCGTAGTAGTTTGTTTTTTGCCATAGATTTGCTGTTCTTTAGTTATTTATTTGCAGCTGTTTTATCCAATTCTTTAATATTTAATTATCTCATTTTTCCTGCGTTCAAATCATTTCTTCGGAAAAATTTTATCTGTAAATTCAAAGCTTGTTACTTACACTAATTTTTAAATGTCATCAGGAATTTCAGGCTCCACTAATCTTTTTAATTTATCTAATGATTCCTGCCAACCCAGATAGCACATTTCTGCCGGTATAGCAGGTGGAATATTTTCTTGTGTAATTTTAAGTTCTGTGCCGCATGAAACCTTGCTGAAGATAACAGTGGTCATCATTTCACCGGGCAAATTGGGGTTGTCAAACTTATCGGTATATTTTAAAAATTCATTGGGTTTTATTTCCAAAAATTTTCCGCCAAAGAAATGGCTATTACCTGTTGAGAAGTTGGTAAAAGACATTTTGTAAGCACCACCCACTTTAAAATCCCTTTGCTGTGCCACACATAAATAACCATAAGGTGGAATCCAGGATGAAAATGCAATAGTATCAGAAAATGCACGGAATACTTTTTCAGGCGGTGCTGTAAGCACACGGTGTAATGTTACGCTGTTGTTTGCCATAATTTATTTTTTTTAATGTTAGTTGTTATGATTCTCTAATAACTTATTTATTGCATGCATTAATAAAAAGATAGTCGGCCACTATTGATAATATTAAACGGTTCATTGTAATAAAATTTAATGGTGATAAAGAGGAACAAAAGTTGTTGCAAAAACCTTTGTTCCTGATTGTAAATCCGAACTTATGCATTTTCAAGTTAAGGTATCCTGCGCCTTTTATAAGTTATCTGTTGCTGAATTTTGATTTTTTTTGTTCAGCCGAATATCTCTTTTCATGGCCACACAATTTATTGTTTAAAATCATCTTAATTATTGCAGTACAAAAATATTCAGAGAATATAAATTTCATTGGGTGTGAATGGGACTAGTTTCAGGCATTTTGCGACTTTTAGTATCTTAAAGCTAATAAAGGATTTAAAAAACAACATGAGGCAAATCAAATGTATTCTGTCTTACCACACATATATTGCAGATAAACATGCGACAATAGTAGATAATTATTGGACATTTTTGATTTGCCTGTACGAGTAACTTCGATGAGGGTCATAGGAGTCAGTCGAAACGGCGTGCAGCTTAAGCCGAAGAATAATTATATTCCGCCTATACTTAAGCAGCGATTGCCAAAAAATATTTTGTAACCATTCCTGTAAATTAAAATATATGCGTTTTTCCTGTTTCATAGCCTCCATAATTGTATTATTGTCCCCTTTCTTATTGTATGCTCAGGTGCAACCCTTCGATCCATTAGAGGTATCGCTGAATAATCTATATCGCACATCCCCAGCCAAAACGAGATCCATCAGCCCCGAGAATCCCACCGGCGAAAAGGGAAAGGGATCATTAGCTACGTTGGAGAATGGAACCGCTGCAGGCCCTGCACACGATTTAGGAACAGGATGGAAAGTAAATCCTTTTGTAGTTATTCAACCGGGATCATCTACCGTGTTAGCTGAAATTGATGGCCAGGGTGCCATTCAGCACATGTGGATGGCGACTATTGGAGGTGTGTGGAGGTATATGATCCTTAAAATCTATTGGGACGGAGAAAAAGAGCCCTCTGTTCTATCGCCAATGGGAGATTTTTTCTGCTCCGGCTGGGGCAAGTATTCCCAGATTTCTTCGCTTGCTGTCTGTGTCAATCCGGGTAGCGGGTTCAATAGTTATTGGATCATGCCGTTCCGGAAAAAAGCGAAAATCGTCATGGAAAATCTGAATAATAAGCCTTTGAACCTATATTATCAGATGAATTACACGTTAACCAGGGTTCCAGATGACGCCGCTTATTTTCATGCACAGTTCAGACGAGTTAATCCGTTGCCCTATAAACAACCCTATACTATTCTTGACGGTGTTAAAGGAAAAGGTCAGTATGTTGGAACTTATATGGCCTGGGGTGTAAACAGTAACCGTTGGTGGGGTGAAGGAGAAATTAAATTTTATATGGATGGAGATAAAGAAACGCCGACCATAAATGGAACAGGTACGGAAGATTATTTTTGCGGGTCGCATAATTTCGAAAATCCCAATACCAAACAGTATCAGGAATTTACTACGCCCTATTCCGGTTTGCATCAGGTAATAAGACCGGACGGCTTGTACGAATCTCAACAGCGATTTGGAATGTATAGATGGCACCTTACTGATCCAATTCGGTTTGAATCGGATATGCGAATTACTATCCAGGCATTAGGATGGCGGGCAGAAGGAAAATATTTGCCTTTACAGGATGATATTTCGTCCGTTGCATTTTGGTATCAAACAGAGCCTCATACACCCTTTCCAAAATTGCTTTCCAAAGAGGAACTTGAGGTTAACTGAGGAAGTATAGTTAGTTTATTTTGATAAGTATCCGGTTGAAGGACTCATTGCCAAGGTCTACCCTTAAAAAATAAGTGCCTTTGCTTACATGTTCCCATTCCCTGAGAATAAACGGATTATATCCCATGGATACATTTGAGCTGACCCTTCGGACGATACTTCCATAACTATCTGCTACGGTTATCCGCACAGGGCCTTTTTTAGCCGTGATGATATTAAAGGACAACTTATCACTAAAAGGATTAATTACCTTTTCTATTTTTGTTTCATTATACCTATTGGCCGTCCGACTGATCCGGGAAGAAGAATCGCTCAAATTCAGCGCAACGCAGTTGCTCGTAGTCACAAATATTTTTGTGCTGGCCGTATAGGCGCATGCGGCGGTGCTAAGGTTGGCCACCGAAGAAGCCACGATAAACCGGTACTGATTCATATTGTGGGCGCTATCAGCTATAAAGGGCGGCAACTGCGCCGTGTACTCATATCCGTTGCTTACGGTGACAGGATTGCCGGTACCGCTTCCGGGCACGGTCCAGGTTACTCCGTTATCCACACTTCTCTCAAAACGGAAGAAGGTATAATTATTAAAAAAAGACGTTACCGTAGAAGAAATATCTACCTGGCTGTTGGTGCATACATTCTGGTTTCCGCTTGGAGTCAGATTGAGGTTAGGATTACAGGTTACCAATGCAATGTCGTCAATGGCCCAGTCATTTCCTCCTCCTCCCGATGCGTTATTACGGATCGAGATCGTAATGGAAGATTGTGACGCTCCTGTCTTAAAAAGAAAACCCTTTTTTTGCCAGCCCAGCGTATCTACCGGCCCGGACGTGTATCTGTCCAGGTCATCTATTGCAAAAGAAAGGTTGGGCAATACACCGGGTTTCCAGGTCTGGTTGCCAGACGAATCCACACCGCAATTCGTACAGATATTTTTTACCCATAGGGAAAACTCATAAGTGGTGTTTGGACAGAGACCTGAAATATCCTGCCGGTAAGCCTCTGAGGTTGCATAGTCGGCATTCACTATAAGCATATATCCTCCCCTGGTTCCCTTCGCAACAGGAGCATTGCCTGTAGCATTGGTGGAGCCGGTATGATCGCCCATAATGTCCCAGTGGCCTGTAAACATCCTGTTGGCACAGGAGGCTGCTGGTGGAGGGGACCCGGCAGTGCTGGTAACGCAATTATTCCTTTTTTCTGCATTTTGATTGGTGGAGGCCCAGGGGCTTAGATTATTTAAGATCGCGTAGGCACCATCTCCGACAGACTGGGAGTTGCTGATATTGTTGAAATAAGTGTAATTAGGAATCGGATAACTTGGTCCGGTGCTCCGGTTCTGAACTTTTCCGCTATCAAAACTTCCCCCACCTTCACCAACAAAATTCTTTCCTATGGCATTAGGACAAATCGGATCATTGCTAGTGATCAGTATCTGATACTGGATCGCCTTCATCACTACATCCGATGCCGTGCTGCTATTGGTCAGTTTGTACAATAGCTGACCCGCGCCCAGGATAACGGTGTCACCAATATTGCCGGTAACTTTTACTTTAAACGAAGTGGTGATTAACGTATTACCTCCGCCTACTCTTGGCTTGTCCTGGGATCCCCCTCCTGTGAAAACGGTTGCCGAGCCAACGGTATTCTTTGAATTACTTGTTGGGTTGGTCGCGCTTCTTCCTATATTAATACGAACATTATACCGTCCGGCAGCGGAGATCGGATCATATGTACCGGGGTCGGTGTCTGAAGCGGGCGTCCATCTCTTATAAGTAAGGCCTTCATTGGTGATCAGCCGCAGCGAGTCACTGGCAAAAATTGTTTTAGTAGGAACATTGTCGACATACCTGACGAAATAAATGGCATTTGAGTTATAACCGGAGGAAAAATAATAACAAGTGCGGATTTCAAGCGTATCGCCATTCTGAACGGTGCCACCAATCGTTTTTTTAGAAAGATTAATATAGCTGTTTCCAAATTTCGTGGCTTGTGAAAAAGTGTATTGATATATGCAGCTGGTCAGCGCAAGCAGTAAAAAAATCCTGATCAGTTTCAGCGGGCAGAGTAAAGGTCTTGTCATGGGATGGATTTTTACACAGAATCATTTTATCCAGTAAAATTATACAAACATACTACCGGCATCAATAGTAAAAACACCGGGATTTCCCTTTATTAAATGTGGTTTTCAGCAATTCCGGCAACATCATTGGCTTCATTGGATTGTCTGCCATTATATCCCCTTTAATAGTTGTTGTTGCAGTCTTCAAATGGCTGAAGCCGGGTAAAAAAGCACTGTTACAGCCAATTTGATAGTACAATTTGGCTGCAACAAAGGAAAATCATGGGTTTACAGCCAAATTGAAGGCGCATGGAGCTATTGACCGGCCGTGCAAAGGAACAATTTTTTCAAGTTGAGACGGACCGTCTACTAAAACTTCCTAAGGAGAACTAGCTGGCTACCAAGGTTTCGTTCAACATCGCTTTCATTTCTTGCCCGTTGGGCAAAACGAAAGCGAAGTTATTGGTGGCAGTTTTAGTCACCATAATGTTTTAAAGCGTTACAGATAAATTAAGATGTCCGCCAAGTCCAACCTCAATAATTTTTTGCAAGGTTGAAATGCGTACATCTTTTATGTCATTTTCAACCTTAGAAATGTATGCTTTATTTGTACCACACTTTTCTGCAAGTTGTTCCTGTGTCAAACCTTTTTCTAATCGGGCTTCGTGTATCATTGCCCCTAATTTGAAGGTTTCATATCCTTTGTCAAATTTATCTCTTTTAGGAGTTCCTTTTTTTCCGTATTGTTCGTCAATTAATTGCGCAAGTGTCTTTGTGTTACTTTTTGCTTTCATAATATTCCTCCTTAATTTTTAAAGCTTTCGAAATTTCTTGTTTGGGTGTCTTTTGTGTTTTCTTCTGAAAACCATTTGCTAATACAACTAATTTACCTTTGTCAAAAAAGCAGAAAATTCTAAAAATGTCACTTGCAAGTTGAATGCGAATTTCGTAAAGCCCGTCTGTACCCTCTAAATGTTTAAGGTAAGTTTCTGGAACTTGCTGAACTTCTTCAATGAGCAAAAATGTCCAAACGATTTTTTCTTTTACTTTTTGTCATTGCTTACTTAGAAACTTCTCGAAGTAATCCTTGTGAGTAATGATTGTTCTATATTTTTTCGAAATGCTCACATTGCATAGATACGAAAGTAGTCCGATAGGGCAACATTATTTTTTGTGAGTTTAGGGAAAATTTTGTTTGAAATGTAGTGTCGAAAAAAATTGCCGCTAATGTTCGAGACTTTATGCAGTTGGGGAACTAACCAACTTTCCGCCCGTAACTAAAGCTAAATTTATAACTAAACACCGATGTTTAGAACTACCGCCCGGCAGAATTACGTCCGCCGAATATAAAGCCTGGATATACACTGCCGATGATTGCTTCAACGTCAGCCCCAATTGCACAAAACCTTTTGTTAGCGGCTGGCAGGTTTCGTTTTCAAAAATGCAATGTTTTATTATACCGAAATCTCCAATGTAACCAATATGCTTTTTCAGTTTGAAACCTATAATTCCTATTTCGAAATTCAATTTCAAAAATTTCATTACTTCCTGAGGTTTTAAATCGTTTGCTTAAACGCTTTTTCTTTTCCGAAATCTCGGTAATAAAATTATTTGTCTTTAGTAAAAAGAAAGTGTCCGAATTGATTTCGTTATTTAGCAGCGAATCGACAGAATATATAATTTTTAAATACTTTCCCCTTTTGATAATAAGCGCCGTTAAATTGCTGCTTTCAAATTTATTGTACAAGACACTTCTAACTTTAATAGAATCTGTTGTTTTTAAATTATAAATTGCCTTATGAAAAAAATCTAAAAGTTTTACATCGTCTTTAGTTTGAGCAAAAGAATTAATTGGAAGAATGCAAAGTAAAAGACGGACATAAATAGTTTTAATTGTGATCATATTATTAGCAATTTCTCTAAGCTTGCAGTAAATGGCCAAGGCTTTTTGTCAACTCTATTATTTTTCTGTGTTTTTTAAAAAATCCTTCCATTTGGTTTGCAGTGTCAAACCAAACTTATTAATGTTTTCTTTTTGAGTTAGTGAGCAGTTTTTGCAATTTGATTTTAGTTTTTTGATGTAGTCATCAATTATTGGCTTGTTATATTCTCCTTCTCCGCTTATACTAAATTCAAGAATTACAATGTTAGCCCAGGTTATTAAATCCTCGTCAGTAAAACATTCTTTGTTGTCAAAATTTGATATGAATTCCTGGGTGTTATTTTCTAAATATTCTTTCCCTGCTAGTCCAAGTCCTTCAGAAAAATAGCCGTCAGACTTTTTGTGTGTCTTGGTAACAACTTTGAAATAAAATGGTCTTGAAGTTTTATCTTTTGCATTCAAACTATCAAGTAGCGCAAGTGCTTCATGGTCTTTGCTTAAATTCCAATTGTTGTCAAGATAAATGTCTTTTGCAAGTTTAGGTGTTTTCTTGTCAGCTATAAAGTTGTCAAAGTTGCAGTTGTAAAATTGTTTGTAAGGTTGTCCACCTGCACCATTTATTTCGTTGCTGTCAATATATAAACTGTCAACATAGACCGTTTTGGCTTTTTCATCAACCAGGTTCTTGTACTTCCGATTGTTACATGCAATTAGTAAAAATAGTGAGATGATTATTGTCCGTTTCATTGTTGGTGTCGTCATTTAAGCTTGCCGCTAACGGTAGCGCTTTGTGCAGGTGTGGCATTAGAATTCCTGTCTGCCCGTAACCGCTGCTGGTTAAAGATATAAAAATGATTTTAAGAACTAATGCCCAATGTTGCTTGTCCCGCCCGAACAAATGCTGCTATATTGTTACTGCCGATTGCTACAACGTCGAGCCACACTTGCACAAAACGCAATGTTGTACGTTCGCCCTTTCTCTATTATTAAAAATATTTACCAAACTTTAGTGAAAGTCCAATCCCACTAAACCATCTAGAAATTTTCATTTTTGGGTCTTCGTAAAAAACAATATCACCTTTAATAGTTTGATAAATGGGAATAATAATTGAAGGTCTTATGTAAAACCTTTTGTATTCTTTTAAAATTCCCAAATTCATATTAACCCCAAACTCTAGTGGCTTGTTATTTTTTGTTTTCCAATGCTTTTCGTTGTACAATTCATAATTCTGAGAAATTGTCTTGTAGGCAATTAGCTCAGGTGAGATATTAATGGAAAAACTATTATTGATTTGGATAGATTTGTCTAAACTAATTGTTGCTGCAAGATTATTGTAAAAATAATTAGTTGTTGCATATCCAAGATTAGTCATTCCGTCATCATAGTTAATACTTCTAGCTGTCCTTACCCCTGGAATTCCAAAAGGCATACTCCCTTTTACTTTATCAATTTTAAGCCTGTAATAACCTAATCCAATAGAGAAAGCATATGATTTATTAATTTTCTTACGAAAATGTGCATTTATACCATAATTCAATCCACTTATTTTCTGAGTATCATTATACGCTCTTCCTGCAAAATTTGAAACATAATTTCCGTGTAAGTCGTGTCTGCCGATAAAAGAAATCTCAATACTTTTAGTTTTTTGTCCATACGAGCTACAAAATGAAATTATAGTGATAAATAAAAGTAATAATCTGCTCATAAGTGTTTTTCTGTTAGACATTATTTAAAAGCTAAGTGCTGCGTTAGGGTGACGTACAACTCTTATAAAAGTATCCGCATAGCCCCTCAAAAAAAGCCCTCAATGTTTGTATAGATTGAAGGGGCTGTGCGGTATACTTTTGTGTTGACCGACGT
>JAYUXA010000356.1:0-5106 GCA_043753245.1 Chitinophagaceae bacterium | reverse complement strand
TTCAGGCTTTCGGCATTATAAAAAAGCCTTCATTTTCGGTAGAGGGGATGCCCTTTAAATCCTGCGATACCTGTACAAAACCCACTATTTATTTCCTGTTATTTGACGAATATGCCAGCTCTGTTTCTCTGAGAGAACGATTTGATTTTAAAAATGACCTGGATAGTTTTCTATTATCTGAAGGATTCAGCATTCAGACTAAAAGTTTCGGTAATTATGATTTCACTCCTTTCTCCATCGCTTCCATCTTGAACATGTCTTATATTAAGGGACTGGACAATCCTGATGCCATTAGTGTAGAAGATTATTCAAAGTCAGCATCTCTGATCAGAAATGCTGTTCTAATGGATATTCTTTCCGGGCAGGGCTATGATATCATCAATTATTCGATCTTTGATCTGAAGGGACATCCTGCAATAACCGAAGAATCCATGCTCCCGGTTAAAACCAAACTTATTACTAGTAGAACATTAAGTTCGGTGCTGGTAAAAGACATCGGATGGATGCGGGCGAGGTATTTTCCTTCTTTTGCCAGAGATATGATGCAGGTGTATAGAATAAACAATAATAAATTCATTGAGCTTGTCAGCCAATTTGCTATGGCAGACAGGAAGAATCCTGCGTTTGTATACGCCCATCTGGAGATGCCACATCCTCCTTATTATTACAATAAAAATGGAGAAAGGCGGGCAGATTCTTTATTGTTTATGGAAACAAAAACTGAATTGCCTGCTGTTTATCTGGACTATTTACAATATACCAACATGGAGATCAGGAAACTTATCCGTAAGATTAGGGTAGGGGACCCTTCAGCTGTCATTGTGTTGATGGGTGACCATGGATACCGGCATTTACTTTCTGCAAAAACCAGGTTAAATCTGTTACAAAATATGAATGCCGTATTTATTCCTGCCGGAAAAAAAATACAACTCTACGACAGCATTAGCGGTGTGAACCAGTTCAGGGTGTTGTTAAACGGATTATTTGATCAGCAATATTCCTTACTGAAAGATAGTGGAACGCTGTTGAAGGAAAGAGTTCAGTAACTTATAATTTCCAATCCATGATCTGATTATGCCATTCAGGATTATAGGGAACAGTTACCTTGATGTAGTTATCGGTATACCCCTCCATCATTCCGTTCGGCCTGCCGGATTCAAATAAAACCTTTCTGATTTGGCCTGAATGCTGCCCATCAAAATACTGGCTCTTCTTATAAGAAAGGTTGCGAAGCTTTTTATTTCGTTCGTTGCGGATCGTAACAGGTACTACTTCTTTCAATTCCAATGCCTGGGTGTTATTCCTTTCGGAATAAGTAAATACGTGCAGATACGAAATATCCAGGCTATTCAAAAAATTAACTGTTTCTTCAAAATGGATTTCCTGCTCACCCGGAAAACCCACGATCACATCTGCTCCAATACAACAATGAGGCATTCGTTTTTTTATCAGCAATACGCGGTCTGCGTACAGTTCTGTTTTATACCGCCTGCGCATCGCTCCCAATATAGTATTGCTACCACTTTGCAAAGGGATATGAAAATGAGGCATGAACTTTTTACTTTCGGCGACAAAACCGATGATATCATTTGTTAGCAGGTTGGGTTCAATAGAAGAGATCCGGAAGCGTTCAATTCCTTCGAGGTTATCCAGTGCCTGTACCAGCTTATAAAAATTCTCATCATAATATTTACTTCCCTGTGGCCCTTTTCCGAAATCTCCGAGATTAACGCCGGTCAGTACAATTTCCTTAACGCCTTTACTAGCCAGCATTGCTGCATTCTTTAGCACATTTGCCACCTGGTCACTCCGGCTTTTTCCGCGTGCCATCGGGATGGTACAAAAAGAACAGGTGTAGTCGCAGCCGTCTTGTACTTTTAAAAAGGAACGTGTTCTGCTACTGCCGGAATAAGCAGCGTTAAATCCTGTTACGTTCCCGATATCGCAGGAAGATATTTTTGCAGAATTTCCTTTCGTCAATTCTTTAAGGTGATGCGCTATATTAAATTTTTCTGCCGCCCCCAACACCAGATCCACTCCTGCTATGGAGGCGATCTCTAGCGGTTTTAATTGCGCATAGCAGCCTGTTATCACCACGAGGCTTTCAGGAGACTGCCGCTGAATACGACGAACCAGGTGTCTGCATTCCTTATCTGCATTATCGGTAACAGAACAGGTATTAATTACATAGACGTCTGCCTTTTCTTCAAATTTTTTACTCTCGAATCCTTCTTTTTCAAGCAATCCCGATAATGCAGAAGTTTCCGAATAATTGAGCTTACAGCCCAGTGTGTGAAAAGCCACTGTTTTTTTTTGTTCGGTCATGCGGCAGCAAATTTACACTACTTAATCTTTAATTTACAACATCAATTCCTGGTGTGGCTGCAGGAATTACTTACGCTGAATATGCCTGTTACATTTAATTTTATTAATGTTCTGCGTGGTACTTATTTACAAGCGCAGCTTTCTGTTTGCCATACCCTGAAAAACGACTTTCCAATGATGATGCAGCCTATGGTAATAAATGGTACTGGTTTTTGCTAGCTCTTCATTTAATGACAGGCAGGTAAGACGGTGAAAAAGCGGTAAAAAAGCTTTATTTAACGAGCAGGTGATGCGCGGTCATAATCTGGCTTAAATTGCATTTTCATGTTTGCAGAAGTAATTATACCGTTGGCGTTGCCAAAAAACTATACCTGGTCTGTACCGGAACAATTCCGGCATCTGGTAAAACCCGGTATCCGGGTGGAAGTAGTACTTGGAAAAAATAAAAAATATGCGGGGTTGATTAAAGAACTTTACAGCCAGCCTCCCCAGGCCTATGAAACCAAGGATATTCTAAACGTTCTGGATACCGAACCCATTATCTTTCCCGAACAACTTAAACTCTGGAGTTGGATTGCCCGTTATTATATGTGCAGCGAGGGAGAAGTGATGGCTGCTGCATTGCCCGCTCATTTTAAACTCAGCAGTGAGACCATCATCGTACTCAATGAAGAATTTGGAGAAGATCTATCCGGACTGGATGAGGACGAATTTCTGATTGCAGAAGCATTGCTGGTAAAGCGTGAACTGAGTATTACGGAAGCACAGCAGGTTCTCGATCATCCCGATGTATATCCGGTCATTAAAAGATTAATCGAAAAGAAAGTCTGTTTCGTCTGGGAAGCGTTAAAACAGACCTATACCACTAAAAAAGAAACCTATATTACCCTTCATCCGGCATTTGACAACGAAGAAAAACTCGGCAACCTGCTGAACAATTGGACACGTGCGCCAAAGCAAATGGAATTGCTGTTATCCTATCTGCACCTGATGAAAACCCAGGGAGAAGTTACAAAGGCAGATCTTCTTAAAAAAAGTGGGGCCTCCGATGCACAGCTTAAAGGACTTTCAGAAAAAGGAATCCTTATCCCGGAGAAAAAAAATATTGACAGGATGAGTTATCTGCCCCGGAGTATCACTATTGATTTTGAATTAAGTGCGGCCCAGAAAAAAGCATTAGCGGATACCCGCGATGGCCTGGAAAAACACCATGTCTGCCTGTTGCATGGTGTTACATCAAGTGGGAAAACGCAGGTCTATATAAAACTGATTGAACAAATGGTCCGGGAAGGGAACCAGGTGTTGTACCTGCTTCCTGAAATTGCCCTGACCTCCCAGATCATTCGCCGTCTGCAAAAACATTTTGGAGGCTATATTGGAATATACCACAGTAAGTTCAGTCAGAACGAACGGATTGAAATCTGGAATAAAATCCGGAAAGGTGAATTGAAGGTGGTGCTGGGTGCAAGGTCTTCCTTATTTCTTCCTTTTAGTAATCTCAGACTGATCATTGTTGACGAGGAGCATGATACATCTTACAAACAACAGGAGCCTGCTCCGCGTTACCATGCCCGCGATGCCGCAGTGTATTACGCTTCGTTACTTTCTGCAAAAGTAGTCATGGGTAGTGCAACTCCATCGGTAGACAGTTACTTTAATGCTGTGACCGGTAAGTATGCGTTGGCAGAATTAAAGGAACGGTTCGGGGGAGTACTGATGCCGGAAATTCAAATTATCGATAATAAGAAAGAAGCTAATAAGTCAGGAGAAAAAACGATTGTAAGCGGTTCATTAAAAGCAGCTATAGAAGATTCACTTCGTGATAAAAAGCAGGTAATTCTTTTTCAAAACCGGAGAGGATATTCCCCTTATCAGATTTGCCAGGTTTGCGGGTGGATACCGCATTGCCGCAACTGTGATGTCACCCTTACTTTTCATAAAAACACGCATAAGCTTCACTGCCATTATTGTGGTACCTTATACCCACTGGTGCATACCTGTGAAGCCTGTGGAAGCGACAAATTTGCACAGAAGAATTTTGGTACCGAAAAAATAGAGGAACAACTGGAGGCGCTATTTCCCGATGCACGGATCGCACGTATGGATGTTGACAGTGTGCGGGGGAAACAGGCTCATGATCTCCTTATTCAATCCTTTGAACAGGGAAAGGTGGATATTCTGGTGGGCACACAAATGGTGGTGAAAGGACTGGATTTTGAAAATGTCAGGCTTGTGGGTATACTTGACGCAGATAGTTTATTAAGTTTTGCAGATTTCAGGGTAAATGAACGGGCATTTCAAATGATGGAGCAGGTGAGTGGCAGGGCAGGACGAAAAAAAGAACAGGGACGTGTGGAAATACAGGTAACCAATACCCATCATCCAGTTCTAACATTCGTGCGGCAACATGATTATTTGTCCTTTTATAATAATGAAATCGATAGCAGAAAACGTTTTTTTTATCCACCATTTGCCCGTATCATCCAGCTTACCTTCAAACATAAACTCAAAGATGTGGCGGAGGCCTCTTCCCTGCATTTCGCAGGACTGATGAAGCGCACATTCGGGCAGTACCTGACCGGCCCTGCCGAACCTGTTGTTAACCGGATCAGAAACCAGTTTTTGATGGAACTGCTGATAAAGCTGCCGAAGGATGCTCAACTGATAAAACAGTGTAAAGAACGGGTTCTACAATACATAGCCCAATTGCACAATGATAAAAAATATCGTAACGTGGTTGTACTGATCGATGTAGACCGATAAGAATATGGAAATAGCTCC
>JAYUXA010000355.1:0-10695 GCA_043753245.1 Chitinophagaceae bacterium | reverse complement strand
TAGCCATCAGTATACTCAGGATCATATTTTTCAATGTCACTTTTTTGACGATCAGTTTACCCGATAAAGTGATAAGGGCAAATGCGAGATAAACCCAGAACCAGCCGCTGTATAAAATTCCTGTTCGCATTTCCGGAAAAATATAAAAGGAAACGATCACATCACTTATAAACAGGGTCAGAAGAGGAAAAACAAATGGCCGGATCTTACCTGGAAAATAAACACCGCTGAATAGTGCCATAGCTCCCAAAGGAGTAAACAGGGTTAATGGTCCAATGCCTGAAAAAGAGGCAAGGCGGAGCAGCGCAACCAATAGAATGATGGATAATAAAATAATATTTCCCGGATTGAATTTTGTAATAGACATACTAATAAAATTATAAATTAAAACGAAACCCTGCTGTTGCATTCATTCCCATCGTCTGAAAGCCGTATACTTCCATAAACTTTTCATCCGTCAGATTTTTTGCATCGATGAACAGGTCAAATTTATTTTTTAATAATTTATATTCTGCATAGAAATTCAACAGCGTATACGCACTCAGATTCACCTGTGAGGCAGCAAAACTGACAGGATCAAAAAACAGATCGGTTCTTTTTCCCAGGCACTGTGCAGTGAGACGAACAAAAAATTGTGTCGTTAACTGGTAGCCTATACTGGCAGTAACGGTATTTTTGGGTCTGCGGATCAGGTTGTAAAAACTGGTATCCTTTCCTCCACGGGATTGAGAAAGGTCACCGGTCACATACGCATAAGAGGCCCTTATGTTCCACTTGTCGTTAGGGGTATAACGCGCTTCTAATTCAACGCCCTTATCTTTTTGCCTGTCAATATTAATTAGCTGAGCGCCTACATAAGCGATCAGGTCATTGACGTTTCGGTAATATCCGGTAGCCGTTACCTGCAGGTTGTTTTGAAGACTGTTTAATTGTGCACCTGCTTCGAAATTAGTAGACGTTTCAGGTTTCAGGGCAGGATTGCTGCCATAAAAAACCGGACCGAAAAGATCTGAAACGGTAGGTGCTTTAAAGCCGCTGGAAATATTGGCAAATACCTTTACTTTTTTCTGTATGAGGTAAGAACTATTCAGGTTGTATGTGTAATTGGAACCGAATTCGGAGTGATGATTGTATCTTCCGCCAGCCTCTATGGTCAGGCCCTTAGGAGCACTGAAAAATACCGATGCATACGGGCTTACGATCGAGGTATGCGGATCTTTCGGCAGTACTGTAGAATCTATCAGCCCGTAGGTCTGATAATTAATGCCCGCGAGTAATTTTATATTCTTTTGCAGTTGCTGCGTAAGGTATAGCTCTGCGGTATTAAATTTCCCTTTGTAGTTAGTGGGTCCATAAGAACTTACATAATTACGGCAGGCATACGTATACCCGTAATTGGCGGTGATGGTGCCTTTTGGAAGTGCGTAAGTGGCCACTGCTCCGGTGTTATTCAGCAATGCAGAAAAACTATTCACTCCATCTGTGAATGCATCGGCATCAAAACCTCCTTTGTAATAACTGTACCGGTAGTAAGGTGCTATTTTAAGATTGCGGCCAGCCTTTACCGTTATATTGGCCTGAAAGCTGTTTCTCATGAAACCATCCTTATCAAAATTTGCTTTCCCGGTTGTGTCCAATGCTTCAGAAATCCCATCCGTATTGCTGTACGTATAGTTCACATTATAATCAACAATGCCGGTGGTTCCGTTAATACCTGCGTTTCCATTAAAGGTGTTGTAGCTTCCGTAATTCGCTCCACCGGTTAAACCGAATATTTTACTGCCGCCTTTTTTGGTGATGATATTGATAACACCGGCTATAGCATCTGAGCCATATAGTGTAGACTGACTTCCTTTGAGGATCTCTATCCTTTCTATTTGTTCAACAGGAAACAACCGGAGATCAAATGCACCACCTGGGCCTGAAGGATCGTTTATTGGCACTCCATCCAGTAGAATTAACGTGTATTTGTTAGATGCACCGCGTAAAAAAATAGACTTGTCTTTTCCCGGATTGCTGTTCGCTCCGTTTACTACAATACCTGTCTGTTCGGTCAGGATCTGGCCCAGACTTTTTCCAATGTTTTGCTCAATTTGTTTTTGGGTAACGATCGTGACAAGTTTGCCCGTTTCACTTAATTTAACCGGGCTTTTTGTTGCAGTGATCACCACTTCCTCCAGTTGGCGGGTGTCTGCGGAATCCTGTGCCCTTATAAAAGCAGAAATGCAGAGTGCAGGGAATAAAAAAAATAATTTGGAAAGATTTAAGTTCATGCTCATAGTTTTTAAATTGATAACTATGAGCCTCCGGAAAATGAAATAGAAATGAAAGGCCCCTGCAGCAGACCATATTCATCCTGGCTTTTCTCCCGAAAGCTCGTTGATGTATATCGCTATTGGCAGGTCTTCTGGCTTGTGCCACGTCCGGCTGACCTTCCCGCCCATTAAAAGCAGTGGTAATAAAGTATTTGCCTGACGTTTTCTTTTAAGATGCACTTACAGCTACGGGAATAGCATCGGTTTTACACCGATTTCCCTTTTAATCCCGCCGGAGCGGGAACCAGTAACGGCGGCAAATGTATAGTATTTTTTAATTACCAGGCGTATCGTACAGAAATGCCGGCTGCATAATTTGCGCCCGGTGCAGCATTATAATATCTTCCTCCAAGGGCATTGATGTCATTACCCAGACTGTACCGAACATTAAAAAGATTGTCTGCTGCAATAAACACATCCGCGTAAATAGTCTTACTGATTTCCTTTCTGTATCCAAGCCGCATACCCAATAAATTGTAGGAGGAGGCATACGAAGTATTTGCATCATTTAAAGGCAACGGGTCGCTGTAATAATAAGTCAGATTGCCGTACACTCCCAATTTTGAGATCAGATCAAGGCCTGCAACAAAATAATTTTTTGGAACGCTTGGTAACCGGTTGCCAGAATAGTCGGCCGTATCATCGGTTACTTTTTCGAACTTGTTATACCGGAAATTACTGAAGGTATGACTTACCCATAATTTTATATTATCGAATAACGGATTGCTTTTTTCAATTAGCCGGTAAGAAACAAATGTTTCGGTGCCTGTCTGTTTGGTGCTGCCGGCATTTACAAAAAAATCACCGCCGGAAAAATCTCTTCGCTGGGCAATGGTATTTTGCAGGCGAAAATGAAAAAGAGTAAAATCAGCATACAATCTTCCCCGGAGCAGGTTTCCTCTGGCACCAATTTCAGTGTTCCATCCTCTTTCTGCTTCGAGATCAACCGAAATTATTCCGGTTGATGGCAATATTTCTGCTGTAGTAGGGGGAGAAAATCCTTTTGAAACACTTCCATATACCGCGATCAGCGGAGTTAGTTTCTTTAAAATGGCCAACCTCGGGGCAACTTCATTATTGTATGTTTTCTTTTGTTGCGATGAAGGAAGGGAAAGCCGGGACAATTTTACATTTAATAAATTAATACTTGCCCCTGCGGTAAGTGTCCATTGATGTTTTAATTCCAGAGTACCCTGTCCGAATAAAAAATACTGGCTGTTGTTGATCTCGTCACTGGTTTGTAAAGTGTCTGGAAGCCCTTGTTTATTTTGATATACCTGTGAGGCAGTAAATCCCTGCTGCACTTCAATTCCTCCCTGTAATGTAATTTTTGATTGTTTCAGGTTGCCGGAATATTGAATAACGTTTCTGCTGCCGAAATGAGGCTCGGTACGACGTTCATAATTTCTAGTCGTGGGATTCTCGAGTTTAGAATAAGCGCCATAAATAGAGGTCGAATTCTGAAAATGTTCGTTCCAGATAATACTGTAATTAAATCCTGCTATAAATAGTTTTTGTGTGATAGAAGCCTGCGCTTCTTCTGCACCGGGTGTTTGCCCCACACGTGGCCTGGCCGCTTTTGGGTTAAGCGCAAACTGTGCTGCCGTAAGGGCACCCGGCGTTTCATAAAACAGATTACCCTGAAGAAAATGAACTTTCAGGACTCCCTTAGTGCCCACTTTGGCTACACCATCCCAGCTTACTACTTTTCTTTCCATTTCAGTGTGGTCACGGTACCCTGCGCTATTCTGATACTGGTAGTTAACCGAATTGTTAAATTTATCCGTGCCGCCGCGCAGATTTATATGAAAACTGTTGGAACCAAAACTTCCTGCCGTATAATCGACTGTTGCTCCGCGGCTGAATTCCGTTGCTCCACTTTTTAACAGGATCACCCCGCCGGTTCCGGCACCATACAGGCTGCTGCCCGGACCTTTAATGATCTCCATGGAACCGACATTGAAAAAACCAAGCTGGTTAAAATAGGTATTGCCACCCGGATCGGTGTAGGGGATGTCATTATAATACACTTTTACATTTCTAACGCCAAAAGGAGACCGCAGAGAGCTCCCACGGACATTGATCCGGTAACTTCCAGGTGAACGTTCTTCCATTCTCACCCCGGGAGCCGTATTGATTGCAGGAAGAAGACTGATATTATTAAACCGGGCGAGCTGGGCACCACTTATAATACTGACCGCCGCCGGTACATCTATCAGCTTTTTATTGGTTTCGTATGCTCTGATCAAAACCTCTTCCAGCACATCAGATGAATCGTTAATTATTTCCTGACTATACAGCTGTTCATGTAAAACCAGCATAAACATTATCACAGCGATTACCTTCATAGTTCTGATCTGTTTGCGTGAAGATATGCAAACGGAGTGCCCTTACCGGTCATGGAGAATTGAAATGTAAAAAGGCTCCTATAATTCAGTAGCCAGTCACTAACCGTTAAAATAACCGCCGCTTATCAAAAAATACTGCTACATGATTTTTAAATACTGTTAATTTTGCGCCATGAAGATAGTTATTGCCGCCTTATCTTTTCTTCTGTTGGTCCTAACTGTTTCCGCGCAGGATACGTGGAATCTTAAAAGATCTGTAGAGTATGCGCTGCAAAACAATATCTCTGTTAAGCAGGCAGATATTGATTCAAGGATCGCTGCTCTTAACCTAAAACAGAATAAACTGCTCCAGTATCCCACGGCTGCGATATCAGGAAGTGCAGGGATCAATGCAGGTCGCTCTATTGACCCTACCACCAACCTTTTTACCAATACACAACTCTTCTCTAACGGCTTCAGCCTTTCATCGGCCATGACCGTTTTTAATTTTTTTAGTTTAAAACATACTATTGAAGGAAATAGGATTGATACGGAGGCCGCCAGAGTAAATATCGATAAGATAAAAAACGATATCGCCCTCAATGTTGCTACTGCTTACCTGACTGTACTGGTATCGGGGGAGCAGGCCAATATTGCAAGGGTGGCCGTTCAGCAGACGCTTCAAAATCTCGACAATACCCGGCGGCGGGTAGAAGCAGGTGCACTGCCCGAATTAAATGCTGCCGAGCTGGAAGCACAACTTGCTTCAGACAGTTCGAACCTTATTACCGCCGACAATAACGTTCGCCAGAATATACTGCAGCTAAAAGCGATCCTGAACATTGACGCAGGACAGCTGTTTACTGTAGAATCACCTCCCCTGGATCAGATCCCGGTGCTTTCCCTTGCCGAATTGCAGCCTGAAACAGTGTACAATATGGCTTTGCAA
This sequence comes from Chitinophagaceae bacterium, assembly GCA_043753245.1. Classification (GTDB taxonomy): domain Bacteria; phylum Bacteroidota; class Bacteroidia; order Chitinophagales; family Chitinophagaceae; genus Flavitalea. Next base: position 5,104 of record JAYUXA010000355.1, on the reverse strand, counting down.
AATTTGCCACAGCAAAAGGTGAATGACCTGCGCATCCTGGCGGCTCAAAAATTTGTTCAATCTTCCCGTGCTCAGATGTATCCCTCTTTTTCTTTGTTTGCAGGTTTGGGTAGCAATTATGCGAACAACAAAATACCCACTATTATCCGTACTCCAAATGGTTTGTTCGATACCACTGGCGCAAAAGTGCTTTTCAACGGATCCCTGTATGATGTGGTCAGTCCCGGTTTTACCAATGTTGTTACGTCCGGAAGTATACCCTACGGTACCCAGGTTAGCGATAATTTCCGCCAGAATTTTGGCCTGCAGGTTAACATACCCTTTTTTAACAATGGTGTTGCCCGGACCAATTGGGAACGAAATAAATTAAATGTTTTTTCGCTCCGGCTGGTGAAGGACCAGGCATTGTTAACGTTAAAGCAGGACATCTATACGGCGTACAACGATGCCGCCACATCCGTTCAAAAATTCTCTGCAAGCAAAAAGGGCGTGGAGACTGCAGAAAAAGCCTATAATTTTTCACAAAAAAGATATGAGCTGGGACTGCTGACCACTATCGATCTGTTAACCAACCAGAACAATCTTAACCGTGCACGTGTCCAATTGGCACAGGCGCACGTAGATTACGTTTTTCGTTTGAAATTACTTGAATTTTATAAAGGCCAGGGATTAAGACTGGAGTAAACAAAATATACCTTCGCATCATGAGTAAAAGAACCTGGATCATTGTTATCAGCCTTGCTGTAGTAGTCATAGTTCTGGTAGCACTGAAAAAAGGTGGTTTACTTGGAAAAGAAGAAGGCACAAAAGTAGCTATTGAAAAAGTGGTGAGAAGATCCATAACGGAAACGGTCAATGCCAGTGGGAAAGTGTATCCTGAAATTGAAGTAAAAGTGAGTCCGGATATTTCCGGGGAGATCACCGATCTGTCTATTGTAGAAGGAGACAGCGTACGTAAAGGATCGGTGCTGGCTAAGATATACGCGGATATTTATACCACCCAGCGCGATCAGGCTTCAGCAGTAGTTACGCAGGAACAGGCGAGGATGGAGAATTCAAGAGCCCAGCTTCCGGGCTTAAAAGCGGCAATGGAATTTACACAACGCACCTTTGACCGTCAGAAAACATTGCTAGATCAGAAAATTATTTCAAAATCGGAGTTTGAGCAGGCCCAGAATAATCTGCAAACGGCTCAGGCCAATTACAATGCCGCATTGGAAGGCATCCGGGGTGGAAGGGCGGGAGTAGCAAGCGCACAGGCAAGCCTTCAAAAGGCAGACAAGGATCTCAGCCGGACCGCCGTTCTGGCCCCTATGGACGGGATTGTTAGTCTGCTCAGTGTGAAAAAAGGAGAGCGGGTAGTAGGGAATTCAATGATGGCTGGTACCGAGATGATGCGCATTGCCGACATGAGTAAAATCGAGGTAAGGGTGGATGTGGGGGAAAATGATATCCCGAAAGTAGCGCTGGGGGATTCTGCACTCGTGGAAGTGGATGCATACAACAGCAGAAAGTTCAGAGGAATTGTTACTCAGATCGCTAGTAGCAGTGTTCTCGCTTCCCAGGCAGCTGCCTCCATGGCCAGCACGGATGTTACTAATTACAAAGTGTATATCCGGTTGCTGCCTTCTTCGTACAGTGATCTTATGGATCCTTCCCGGCCAAAGGCCTTTCCATTCCGCCCGGGTATGAGTGCCAGTGCAGATATACAGACCAATACTAAGACAAACGTGATTACCGTACCGATCAATGCGGTTACTACCAGAGAAAAAGGAACAGATAAACTGGCGACAGCAAAAAAAGATCCTGCTGCGGCAGAAAGCGGCTTGCAGGAACAGGATAAAAATACATTGACCAGCGATTTGGATGAAGTGGTTTTTGTGTTGCAGAAAGATGGATCGGTAAAGAAATATATTGTAAAAACAGATATTCAGGATATCAATTACATTGAAGTCGTATCTGGTTTGCAGGATGGATGGGAGGTAATTGCTGCCCCTTATAACGTGGTCAGCAAAACCCTGAAAGACGGCATGAAAGTTCAGGTGGTTTCAAAAGACCAGTTGTTTACCGTCATCAAATAATATCCTTTTACCAAAAAAGCATTCATGCAATTCGGAATAATAGGAAGCGGAAGCTGGGCTACAGCGCTGGCAAAAATTCTGACCGATAATGGCGAAACGATAGAGTGGGGGGTACGAAATGAAAAGATCGTCCAGCACCTTTACCAGCGAAATCACAATCCCAATTACCTGAGCTCGGTTTATTTCAATAAAGAAAATATACGGCTGCATGTTAAGGCTGCTGACGTTTTTTCAAACGCAGACTGTATTGTAATTGCCGTGCCCTCTGCCTATGCGATTGATTCGCTGAGTGGGCTGGAGTCTAAAGATTTCGAGAATAAAAAAATCGTCTCTGCCATTAAAGGTATTCTTCCTTCCAATAATTTATTACTCAATGAGTATCTGGAAACTACTTATCAGCTTGGTATAGAAAATTATTTTACGGTAATGGGTCCCTGCCATGCCGAAGAAGTAGCCGCGGAAAAATTATCGTATCTCACTTTTTCCGGAGTTGATTTAACGCTGGCAAGACAGATCGCTGCCCATTTTACCACGGAATATATGAATACCGTTATTAACAGTGATGTAACCGGAGTACAGTTTGCCGCTATACTAAAAAATATTTATGCGCTGGGTGCAGGGATAGCGCATGGTCTGGAATACGGCGATAATTTTTTAAGCGTGCTGATTGCTAATTGTGCGGATGAGATGGCTGGATTTCTCCAGAAAACAGGCATACCTCATATGGAAGTAGGGGTGCATAAATCGGAAGATGAAGTCAACCATAAAAAAAGTCCTAATTATGCAGCTTCCGTATATCTGGGTGATCTGCTGGTGACCTGTTATTCTCTGTTCAGCCGTAACCGTACCTTTGGAAATATGATCGGTAAAGGATATTCTGTCAGTTCCGCGAAACTTGAAATGAATATGGTGGCCGAAGGATACACTGCCAGTAAGTGTATTCATTTCATCAATGAAAAAGTGGGTGCGGAAATTCCTATAGCAGATGCGATCTACCGGATATTATGGGAGAATACTATTCCGGCGGAAGAGTTTAAAAAAATTGAAGAGGTACTGGTTTGATAAATGATTTTTTAAGCCTGGCTTTGCCAGAGTAATTCCTCAGATGAGGTGAACGATCAGATGGGCGATTTTTAACAGCACGCATCTCGGGCAAGCATACGAACGCTTTCGTTAAATTGAAAATAACTCCGAAGCGATCTGGTCTGCAAATAATTTTCCTTCACGCGTAAGAATCAATTTTCCGGGTATATTTTCTATCCAACGCTGTTGAACATATTTCCTGGATCCGGCCAGCAATTCTTCGGCATATTTTGCAGAGAATTGATTTTTGGTAAAATCGATATCCACACCTTCCATCTTGCGCAGTGCAGTCATAATGTATTCATTAAACTGCTGGGTCTCGGAAAGGGTTTCTATTTCTGCCAGCACCGGAATGTTTTCGGGCAGGCCTCTGAACGCTGCAGTTCCGGGACTATTCAACAATTGAATATATACTGCATTGTTTGAAATGTTCCATTGCCTGGAATACCCGTTAAAGGAATGTGCTGAAGGCCCAAGGCCCAGGTATTTTGCGCCATTCCAGTAAGAACTGTTGTGCACACTTTTTTTGCCAGGCAGGCAAAGGTTAGAGATCTCGTAATGGGCATATCCTTTTGACTGGAAAAAATCAGACATCAGGAGAAATTGCCTGGCCTGGTCTTCATTGCTTACTGCCTGAACCTTTTTCTTCCGCGTCATTGCGTCCAATGGCGTACCTGGCTCCACCGTCAGAGCATAGCAGGAAAGATGGGGGATGCCCAGATCCGCGGCTGTCTGCATATTCTGTTCCCATTTAACATCCGTCAAACCCGGTGTTCCGTAGATCAGGTCGATGCTCATATTGTCAAATCCTGCATCCTGGGCCAGCCGGATACAGATGGCCGCTTCCGTTGCGGTATGAGCCCTGTTCATCCACAAAAGATCTTCCTCAAAAAACGACTGAACACCAATACTCAGCCTGTTGATCCCGGCCTGCTTCCAATCCTGAAGGGTGACTTTATGAATATCATCGGGATTCGCCTCGAAGGTGACCTCAGCATTGGAGGACACCGAAAAAGTTCTGCGGATAGCGTTCATAATTAGCTCCAGGTGCAATTTTGGAAGAAGCGATGGTGTTCCGCCACCAAAATAGATCGTCTCCACCTGCTCGTCTCCGATATAATTGCTACGCAATGCGATTTCTTTCAATAAAGCATCTAAAAAACCGTTCTGTAATTTTAAGGAAGTGGAGAAATGAAAATTACAGTAATGGCAGGCTTGTCTGCAAAAAGGAATATGAATATAGATGCCCGCCATTCAACCTGTATATTTGAGAACAGATGGCAAAGTTAACCGTATATCACAAGATATCTGCGCTGATTGCCCTTCTGATGCTCTCTGCCATGATCGCTGCGTCGCAATACACCTTGAAAATAGAAAGTCCTGACCGGAGCGCTGTTTTTCTGCAGGACACCTTAAAACTTCAGTCCCGGTTTGCAACCCTGAGCTCCTGCATGAACTATGTAAACAAACTTCCAAACCTTCTATCCATCAAAGGATACTCTCTTGCTTCAGTAGACAGCTTATTTTATGACAGCAGCTCTGCCCGCTGTGTATTATATGTTGGAGAAACCTTCCGCTACATGGCGCTCAAAACAGATCCGGCAGATCAGCCGCTGGTGGAAAGTATGGGATTAGCCGGAAGATCGGGAAAACGGGTAGACCTGCTCCGGTTTGGACCTACCCGGGAAAAAGCGCTGGGAATAATGGAAAATACCGGTTATCCCTTTGCCAGTGTAGCGCTGGACAGTGTGCGGTTTGCAGCAGATAGTCTATTCGCCAACTTTAAAGTAGACAAAGGGCCGAGGTATAAAATTGACAGCATCCGAAACCTGGGTAATGGCGCTATTTCAGGAGATTTTTTACAGCAATATTTAGGGATCCGTAACGGAAGTATATACCGTAAGGAACAGTTGCAGGATATCAGTAGCAAGATCAGGGAG
>JAYUXA010000354.1:0-5138 GCA_043753245.1 Chitinophagaceae bacterium | reverse complement strand
GTAAAAAGAATTCTTGAAGTATGCGCATTTACTATTCAGTCCTGCATTACCGCAGAGAAGGCAGGAGCAGCCCGGGTAGAGCTTTGTGACAACCCAATTGAAGGAGGAACAACTCCGAGTTACGGCACCATCAAACAGGTAAGAGAAAAAATAGCAATCCTGTTATATCCGATCATCCGTCCCCGTTCCGGAAATTATTATTATAACGAAGATGAATATGCGATCATCAGAAAAGACATAGAAATATGCCGGGAGCTGGGATGCGATGGGGTATCTGTAGGCGCCCAAACGATCGGGGCAGAAATTGATGTGGAGATGCTGAAGCGCATTGTTGAATGGGCGGGACCCATGGGAGTAACCTGCAACCGGGCATTTGACGGTACTCCTGATCCTTTTAAGGCTTTGGAAGATATTATCCAGACAGGATGCGAACGAATTCTGACCTCCGGACAAAAATCCGCCGCTCCGGATGCCGGAGCTTTGCTTGGGCAGCTGGTGAAACAAGCAGGTGACCGCATCATTATCATGCCTGGTGCCGGCGTCAAATCTTCCAACATAAAAAAGTTGATCCAGGAATCTGATGCAAAAGAATTTCACTCCTCGGCAAGGGTCGTTTCACTAAATCCGGTTACTTATGTTAATGCGGAAGTAAGCGATTATGGGCATGTATATGTAGCGGATGAATCGGAGGTCCGCGCGATGATCAGGGAATTGTAATACCCGGACAGGTGGAATTACCTGACCATTTTACCTTAAATCTGCTCTCTTTAAACTAGGAAATGAAAGTATTGGTATATTAATTGCATACATTGGGTTCTTTAAACCCGATCCGTAATTCTATGAATTCTTTGGCTCTTACTATATTGTAAGTTATTTTTAACCTGCAATCTCATTCAGGGGTGCCTTAAAAAATGAATAAAAATCAAAAAACAAGTAACATGCTACAAAAAATTACGCTTTCCTGGTTATTCCTTTTTGTCATTCTCGTTTCTTCCTGTGTTTCTTCTAAAAAATACAAAGCCGCAACTACCGAATCACAAATGGCTAAAACCGCCAACGAAGAACTGAACAAAAAGTACACTGACCTGCAAACTCAGCTTAACGGTGCGCTCTCCAGCAACAAACTGCTTACTGACGAGCGTGATCATTTTCAGAAAGAAACAGACAGTACAAACGCCCAGCTAAAACAAATGAACTCTGCATTAGACGAATACGTATCTGCTAATGATGATGTTCAGAAAAAAGTAGCAGATAAAATGGCTGATTATGCTGAAAGAGGCGTAAGTGTTCAGAATAAGGACGGAATGGTACATGTAAGCATCGAGGATAAGCTGCTTTTTAAAAAAGGAAGCAGGAAAATAGGAAAAGACGGTGAAACCGCGCTAGGTACACTGTCTTCTGTTTTAAGTGAAAATCCTACTCTCAAAATTATGGTAGTAGGCCATACGGATGACAGAACTGCCAAAGGGAGTGACCAATGGACATTGAGTACAGAACGTGCTAATTCCGTTGTAAGAATGCTGAAGGATATGAAAATCGATCCTATTCGGTTAACCTCTGCAGGTCAGGGTGCTAACCATCCTGTTGGAGATAATACAACTGCAGAAGGCAGGGCTCAGAATAAAAGAACTGAAATTATTCTGGCTCCGGCAGATGCATTTAAATTGCTCAATAAAGAGACTAAATAAATAGTATTATCTTTTCTGAGAGGGGCTTTCGCAAACTAAACTGTTGCGGAATCCCCTCTCTGTATTAATGGTACCCAAGGTCTGGATATCATCCAATGCACTGTGCCGCGCTACCCTGAGGAGTCTTAAAAAGGATCATTTAGCAGGGTTTAATTACTGAATGCTTACTAGATGCAGCATGCGACTGGAACACCGGCTAGTTTAATTACTGAATGCTTACAGATGCCGCATGGCGTATGGTTGCGTTTGCTAAAACGCCATGGTAAATACCCGGAGGCAATTCAGGCAACGAAAAAGAATTGACCGCTCCTGTATTGAACAATTCTCTTTTGCAGATCATCGCGCCTGAAGAACTAAATAAATGAAAGGTATATCTCCCTTTTATATCGGCTTGTACCATAATGGTTTTGTGATAAGCCACTAACTTAAGTTTATGAAGACTGGTTTCAGGAATCGTAACAGATGCTATATTGGAATAGTGCGCTGTTCCATCCGGCTGGTGTATCGCTATTCTATAAAATATTTTTTTTGAACTGTTTACGTGCACATCGTATTGACGGGTATAAGTATATTCTTCCAGCCCGGGCGGATAGCTGAATGTATTCAAAAAAATAAAACGAGCAGCATCTTCAGAACGCTCTATTGAAAAAGTATTTCCGGTATTATCATTTTCTAATGCTGCGGAAACCTGAACATATCCATTTATATACTTTGCAGAAATGGTCGCCATTTTTGACGGCAGCATTATATTTGATCCTCCTACATTAATATCTTCATACACCATGCGGTTTGATCCTCCGGAAGTAGTGACCGAATTAAACCCATATACCCTGAAGGTCACCGTACTGGACAATGAGGAGAATGACATGGGTAATGTAACCGTTTGAGTGGATATCGATGTTGTAAGGGTACCTGTTCCCAGATCAAGCGCATATCCATCCAGGTTGGAGCGCAATGCCCAGTTCATTGGCCCACTGCCGGAAGGTGAGCCGGTAGTGCTTCTGCGCATGGTTAACCGTACATTAAGCACATTTAGCGCATTACCCGCAACAGGGGTTAATGAAAATTGCATATAAGCAACAGCATTCAATGTGCCGGCAGGCCACACGTTTTCTCCGTAATATACACTGCCGCTGTAGGCTTTTAAAGTAATTGCTGGTGAAAAATCGCTGACGCTGACTGTGTTATAGGCTCCAGGTGTACCGCTGGTAGTTCCGTTGAATGTCCACCGGCCAAGTAGTTGCGAAAAAATGGGTAAAGGAGTTAATAAGAGTATCAGTGTTGCAAAGTGGACTATGATTTTGGTCATCAAGGGAAAAGATAAGTTGAAGGTCATTATTGGGTTTTAATATAATCTCCCAAACGTGTAGGGGTTTACACTTATTTCAATCCTGCTAAATAGTTGATAAAGATCAAATTAAATAAACCTTATCTGCCATTTGCCCGCAGAACGGTTATTTCCTTTTTCTCCTGGTCGTTAAATGTTTTTTTAACGATATAATGCCATTGTTTTTCAGACACGTCTACCGGAAAGATCTCTCCTGTTTTATGGTTCTGCACAGCATCCTGAAATTCTTTTGGCAACATCAGCTCTCCAAAGAACCATCCGGTATCCCCATGTGTGGTGTTTCCATCCATGGTGTACTGATCAGACAGCTGTTCAAACGAAGCACCTGTCGATAATTTTTGAAGGATGATCTTTCTTAGGCTGTCTACTTCTGATACCGATAATGCTGATCCGTCGAGGAAAATATAGCTGGCGCGAAAAGCCACGGTATCCGTTGCCTCCAGCACTTTGTAGGTCACATATCCTACAGAAAAAATATCGCCTCTCTTCTGACGGAGCAAACGCTTATCGATAAGGGTAGAATCTTTTGCTGCCGAAAGTTTCAGCAAAGCAGGTTTTAAAGGGGCGTTGGCATCGATAAATTGTTGGGCCTGTTGAACGGTAACGATCTTCTGAAATTTTTCAGTAACGGTTAGTTGAGCAACAAGGGGTGTTGAAAAGAGCAGGATTAAGGCCGCTAGGCTATTTTTCATATGTTTTATTTTTTTATCCGTTGTATGTAAATCTTTCCATTGGCTGATAATTTATTGGCAGATTTATCTCGTGTAAAGTTACAATGATTCAGGCTTATGTCCTTGCCACAGCAGCAATCCGGGAGAAAATGAATTGTTAATAAAACGGAATAAATCTCCGGAAAAACAGATCTCCGCAACCATTCATTGAGCGTGCCTTAGCCTGAGGCCAGTATATACTGAAACAATAATCTACTCTCTTAGCCGTTAAATGTCCATTATTCGTATCCAAAATCTGACATACAACCGGTTTTTCATGCACGGCCGAACTCATTTTATTTTTTATTGTTTGCTGACACTATTGGTAGCACAGGCAAATGCCCAGACCCGGATCCGACCGGTAGAAAGGCAGGCGATTGACAATATGGTTAACGATGTTTCCCTGACTACTTTTTACCCCATCCTGCTCCAAAGATTTAAATCATCGGATCCAACACTCACTCTTTCCGAATACCGGTTAATCTATTATGGCTATATATTTCAGCCCAATTATTCTTATAACTCGAATCAACGGAAAAAACAGATGAAAATGGCTATGCAGGCCGATGAATACCAAAAAGTGACGGAGCTGGCAGATGAGGTGCTTGAAACAAATCCGGTAAGTCTCACTGCCCTTTATTTCCGCGCATACGCGATGCTGAATGCAAATGAAAATGACCCTTCCTATAAAAAGTACATCAAAAAATACAACGGTCTCCGGGACGCCATTTTATCTTCGGGGAATGGAAAGGGTTCCGCAACGGCCTTTAAGACGATTTACTTCGAAGATGACTATGAAATTATGCACCGCTATTTAGGAATAGAGCATGGTGTTTCCCGTTCGCTGCAGTATCCCTGTGATCGATTTTCTATTACCCCATCCGGCAACTACAATGAAGCGGAAATTTTCTTTGACTTCTCCGACAATCTGATACCTGTTAAAAAAAGCAGGACCCGCTGATAAATCCGTGCAGCTGGTTTACTTTTGTTTTCATAAAATGATTTTATGAAAGCCATCTATTCTTTATTATTCCTTTCAGCAGTTGTAGTATCTGGTGCATGCAAAAAAAATGCAAATGGTTCGGATGTCCAGATTCTTCCGCCAGATGCCCGGATGTACCGGATAGTTCAGGGAATAGATCCTGATATTAAAAAGGATACCGTATTTCTGATCTCCTACAACGACTCCGGGTATATCAGCCACCTGCTGGACAGCACACATCAGCAAACAATGATTCCTGTTTACGATTATACTGGAAAACTGATCCGTATCGATCAGAGCCTTCATGGTAAGGCTGAATTTTCGTACGACAGTACCGGTTTGTTACAGGAGGTTTTAACGGGTACCGGAGATAAGATTGTATTCCATTATACAAATGGTGTAGTGCGCCG
>JAYUXA010000353.1:0-5146 GCA_043753245.1 Chitinophagaceae bacterium | reverse complement strand
AACCGAATCCTCTTATATAATCTCTTTTTTCTCCATTGAGGTTTCTATACCTGGGAATGTATATACCATTAGCTCTTCTTCCAAAATAATATTTATCGTCAAACCCTTCGGCTTCCCCACTGGCGCCACAACGGAAATGGTGATCCATCACATTGTGTCCCAGTTCGCCACTGCTGCTCCCTAATCCGCCATCCCAGACATCTGTGGCGGAATTAAACAGCACCCAGGCCGAATTAAAAGAAGAGGCACAGAGAAATACGATCTTCGATTTGTACTCGTAGGTCTGGTTGGTTTGAGAATCGATAATTTCTACACCTGTGGCTTTTTTAGTGTCTTTGTCATATAATATCCTGGTTACAATGGAGTAGGGCCTAAGGGTAAGATTTCCGGTTTTCACAGCAGCCGGGAGTGTCGACGACTGTGTGCTGAAGTAAGCACCAAACGGGCAACCCAGCCAGCACTTGTTTCGATACTGGCAGCTTGTTCTTCCTTTGTGCGCTACGGTAAGATTGGCCGTGCGTCCAATGGTCATCAGCCGTGATCCTTTGTAATGTTGTTTAATCCTTGCCGCCACATCTTTTTCTACGCAGTTCATTTCCATCGGAGGCAAAAATTCGCCGTCAGGAAGTTGGGGCAGGCCATCTTTATTGCCTGATATTCCCGCATGTTTTTCCACATAAGAATACCAGGGGGCAACATCTTTATACCTTATAGGCCAGTCGACACCAATACCATCTTTTGCATTGGCCTCAAAATCCATTTCACTTAACCGGTAGCTTTGACGCCCCCACATCAGCGACCGGCCGCCAACATGATAGCCACGGTACCAATCGAACCTTTTTGTTTCTGTATAAGGACAGTCTTTTTCGTTGGTCCAGTAATTTAAATTCACTTCATTAAGCGGATAATCCCTTTTCAGCACCGGATAATCTTTAATCATTTCCTGTGTTCTTCCACCACGGTGCGGAAATTCCCACGAACCCTTTGTAGCATTCACATAATCTTTGATATGCTCGATGTTTTCACCTCTTTCAAGCATGATCACTTTCAGTCCTTTCTCTGTCAGTTCTTTCGCCGCCCAGCCACCGCTGATACCGGAACCGATTACAATTGCATCATATACATTGTCCGCCATAATATGGATATTAACGATAAATAAACAATTACAAAAAGCGCTTAAACGTCACATATTTTAAAAGCCTTTGACAGTGAAGCCAGTTGCTGGTCTTTTTCTTTTTCCGTAGGTACGAATTCCTGTGCTACATATCCTTTGTAACCCGTTTCCAGGATCGCTTTCATTATTGCCGGATAATACAGTTCCTGGGATTCGTCAATTATATGTCTGCCTGGTACCCCGCCGGTGTGATAGTGGCAAAAATGCTGATGATTGTTTTTAATAGTTCTGATCACATCGCCTTCATCGATCTGCATGTGATAAATATCATACAGAAGTTTAAATCTTTCTGAGTTCACCCGTTTTACCAGTTCAATTCCCCAGGCAGATTTATCACACTGGTAATCATGATGATCTATTTTACTATTAAGGAGTTCCATTACCAGAACGATCTTATGTTTTTCGGCGAGAGGCAATAATTTTTTCAGGCCTTCGGCGCAATTCTGCCAGCCGGTCTCATCATCTATTCCCCGGCGGCTACCACTGAAACAAATCAGGTTAGTATACCCTTCCTTCTCCATTAGTGGCATTATTTTAGAATAATTACTGATCAGCTGCTCATGAAACTTTTTATTGTTAAAGCCATCTTCCAGATTTATTTCCGCTCCATTGCACATGGAAGAGAACAATCCATATTTTTTTAACGTGGGCCAGTCTTTAGGAGCAACAAGATCAATGGCTTTCACGCCCATGGTTTTCACAGATGCACAAAACGCATCAAAGGGAATAGAGTCATAACACCATTTACAAACCGAGTGATTAATATTTCCTGTCAATTTGAAAGTTGGATTTTTGTCTGAATAGTTAAAAGATGTTAAAAATGGAGCTGCCGCTACTGTTGCAGCACTGCCTGCAATATTCTTTAACAAATTACGCCGTGAATTGTCCATAATAAAAATTAATATAAGTTAAAGGATGCTGCCGCTGGTCTGCGGTTGTTAAAAGGCCGGCAGATGTTTTACTATCCGAACCGGTACCGGTATATTCAACTGCAGGTGATGTTCGAATAATCCTGCCACTGATAGCAGGAGTCATGCGGGTGTCTGGAGAAAGCCTTTGGAAGTTTAGACCTTTCATTTTGATAGCAAGCACGTTGTTGTCGTTAATATTCAGAAATCTACTTCAAAAAATCGGAATAGAATATCAGAAGCATAATTTTAATGAAATATTTTTTCAAAAGATTCTATGCCGTAATTTCACCCACGCTAAAAATACATTGTAAAATGTAGTTTTTGTCTTTTTAAACAGCATTGTCATTTAATCCTTTCTAATCAATTTTGCATGAACAGAAAACTACGTATGGGAATGGTCGGTGGGGGCAAGGATGCTTTCATTGGTGCCATTCACAGGATCGCTGCTAACATGGATGGGCTGATTGAGCTTGCCTGCGGGGCTTTAAGTATTAACCCGGATATCGCCCGGGATTCCGCTAAGTCTTTGTTTTTGCACGAAGACAGGACCTATCTGAATTTCGAAGAAATGATCTCCAAAGAAAGTAAGCTGGGAGACGATAAAAGGATCGATTTCGTAACGATCGTAACGCCCAATTTTGCCCATTTTGCGCCAGCAATGATGGCACTCGACAATGGATTTCATGTGGTGATCGAAAAGCCCATCGCCTTTACGTTGGATGAGGCGAAACAACTCAAAAAGAAAGTAGAAGAAACAGGGCTCCTGTTGTGCCTTACTCACACGTATTCAGGTTATCCGATGGTAAAACAAGCCCGTCAGATGATCAGGGATGGCGTTCTGGGTAAGATCAGAAAGGTATATGTGGAATACCCACAAGGCTGGTTGAGTAAACTTTCTGAAAGAGAAGGAAATGCTCAGGCTGCCTGGAGAACCGATCCCAAAAAAAGCGGGAAAAGCGGGTGTATGGGGGATATCGGAACACATGCTGCCCACCTGGCAGAATATGTTTCCGGACTAAAGATCACTGAACTGTGTGCCGACCTGAACATTATGGTAGAAGGCAGGAACCTGGATGATGACGGCAATGTGTTGCTGAAATTCGATAATGGTGCTGCGGGAGTCCTGATGGCTTCGCAGGTGGCTGCGGGAGAAGAAAACGCGCTTAAGATCAGGGTTTATGGAGAAAAAGGTGGCCTCGAATGGGCACAGCATGAGCCAAACACCATGATTGTCCGATGGCTCGACCAGCCCGCACAAATCCTTCGGGCCGGTGCAGGGTATGCACACCTTTCCAGTTATGCTACTGCCAACTGCCGTACGCCTGGCGGTCATCCGGAAGGTTATCTGGAAGCATTCGGCAATATTTACCGAAATTTTGCCCTTACGCTGTCTGCCCGGATAGATGGTACCACACCAACAAAAGAAAATCTGGATTTCCCCGGAGTAGACGATGGAATCAGAGGCATGGCATTCATCGATAATGTGGTGGCATCTGCCGCTTCAACTGTAAAATGGACTAAACACATCGTATAATTTCTACTATGAAAACATTAAAAGGCCCTGGAATTTTTCTTGCACAGTTTATGGGCGACAAAGCACCTTTCAATGATTTAATGTCAATAGGAAAGTGGGCAAAGGACCTGGGCTTTACCGGCCTGCAGATCCCTTCCTGGGATAGTCGTTGTATTGATCTTAAGCAGGCTGCGGAAAGTAAAACGTATGCGCAGGAATGGAAAGGAAAAATCAATGAAATCGGGCTGGAAGTAACCGAATTATCTACGCATCTTCAGGGACAACTGGTTGCTGTACATCCTGTTTATGATGCACAATTTGATGGTTTTGCCCCTGCTGAACTTCATAATCATCCAAAAGCCAGACAGGAATGGGCGGTACAGCAGCTGAAATATGCTGCCATAGCTTCCGCCAACCTGGGCTTAAAAGCATCAGCCTCTTTCAGCGGGGCACTAATGTGGCACACGGTTTATCCCTGGCCACAAAGACCTGCCGGACTTGTAGAAACTGGCTTTAAAGAGCTTGCAAAAAGGTGGAAACCGATCCTTGACGTATATGAACAGAATGGCGTTGACCTTTGTTATGAATTGCATCCGGGCGAAGATCTTCATGATGGCATTACCTATGAACGATTTCTGGAAGCGGTGGACAATCACCCCCGGGCATGCTTGTTGTATGATGCTAGTCACTTCATTTTACAGGGATTAAAATATCTGGACTTTATTGATTTTTATCACGACAGAATTAAGATGTTCCATGTAAAAGATGCCGAATTTAACCCCACCGGTAAGCAGGGAGTGTATGGTGGATATTCAGGCTGGGTAGAAAGAGCCGGAAGATTTAGATCCCTGGGTGATGGGCAAGTAGATTATAAATCAGTGTTCAGTAAAATGGCCGCCTACAATTACGATGGCTGGGCAGTGATGGAATGGGAATGTGCCATTAAACATCCGGAACAGGGTGCCAAAGAAGGAGCACCATTTATTGCGGAGCATATTATCAGGGTAACCGAAAGGGCGTTCGATGATTTTGCTAACACAGGAGCAGATGAGGCATTTAACCGCAAGGTGCTGGGACTGGATTAATTATAGACCTATAAACGAAAATAACAATCTAAATAAAATAAGATGAAGAAATTAGTAGTGATCCTTTTTTTAAGTGCAATGATCGCGTCCTGCGGCTCGAATGATAATGCTGCCAAGACAGACCAGCCAAAAACAGATACGGTAGCCGTTGTTGCTCCCCCATCCACCAGTGGTGTTTCTGCCGAAGACGAGAAGGGACTGGAACTGATCGGAAGCAATGATTGTACGGCCTGCCATGCTATCGATCGTAAAATAATAGGGCCGGCTTACATCGATGTATCCAAAAAATATGCTTCCACGGATGCAGTGATCGATTCATTAGTGTATAAGGTGAGAAACGGCGGTATGGGAAATTGGGGAAATATTCCAATGACCGCTCATCCTGATCTGTCCGATGCAGATGCCAGAACAATGGTGAAGTACATTCTGTCTCTGAAGGATAAAAAGTAATTTTACCTGTTCT
>JAYUXA010000352.1:0-5173 GCA_043753245.1 Chitinophagaceae bacterium | reverse complement strand
CCACCACCGCCATTATCGCACCGAGCTGTATCGCCACTTCAAACAACTTGGTGAACCCATCTTTATGAATTCCCAGCAGGCTACTGGTAATGATCATGTGGCCGGTAGAAGAAACGGGGAGGTATTCTGTAATTCCCTCCACTATCGCTATGATAATAGCTTCAAAAAGATTCATTGTAGTTAAGCCTTCGGTTTACGGAATATGGCATAGATCTCGATAGCCAGTCCTAAAAGTATTAAAATAGGAGCGACCGTGATCCTGGTAAAGCTGTATACTTCTTTTGGATTGAAAACATTCGGGTCAGCGCTTTTTCCGCCGGCCATCAGGATCAACCCTAAACCAATAACGGCAAGTCCTGCAATGATAAACGTATAATTTTCTTTTCCGAAAAGGCTATCCTGACCGGCTGGGCCGGTTATTTTTTTATCATTCATGCGTTTGCGTGTTTAAGGCACCGTAATATAGAATTTCTAATACAAATCGTCCAGGCTCATCTTCAGGTACTTTACCACACTGCGGTGCGTACTCAGGTAACTGATACCGATACCCAGCAAAAACAAAAAGGCAAAAAGCAAAAGGAGCATCCTGTTGTCTCTAAGATCTTTTAAGTAAGGCAGATAGGCTTCAAAAAGAATGATAATACCATAAATGACCGCAATGGAGATAAGTGCAGCCACTGCGCCATTTATGACTGCCTGTAAGTTCATCGGCTTTGAAATAAAATTCCTGGTGGCTCCCACCATCTGCATGGTCTTTATTAAAAAACGGTTGCTGTACATCGCCAGCCGGATAGTATTGTCGATCAGGACGATGGACAGAATGGAAAAGACGACCGCCAGTACTACCAGTCCCAGCAGCATCCATTGCATCGTAGGGCCCATTTTTTCTACCAGTGCGGCAGGATAATTAACGCTCTGTACCACCATGGATCGGGTCATCAGCTCTGCCTTGATCTTATTGAGACTGTCCTTTTGAACAAAATTGCTGCGGGTATAAAAATCGATAGACGCAGGAAGCGGGTTTTCTTCCAGCAACTCCTCAAAAGATGCTTCCCCCTTTGAAAGCCAGCGCTCCTTGGCCGTTTCCTTGTTGATATACTCAACGGATTTAGCATAAGGTTGCGCCGAAATATACTTATACAGGGAATCAATGTCTTTCTGGGCCACATTGTTGCGCAGGTATACCTGAACCTGAATTTCTTCTTTTAACTGGTCAATATAATGACTTGCGTTAAGAAGTACCCATCCGAAGATACCTACAAAGAACAATACGATGCTGACACCAAGTATGGCCATGAAGTATGATGGTTGAGAACGCTTCGATGATGCTTTTCCTGCCTGCGCCATTGCATTTTTTTTACAGCGCCAAAAGTAGTTAATTATCTTATCTTATGTTTGCACAAATCGCTGATCAGGCATGGAATATGATTTCAGGAGCATAGAAAGACGGTGGCAGGAACGCTGGAAACAGGATAATTCCTATAAAATAAATAATGATGATCCCCGCCCGGGCTATTATGTGCTAGACATGTTTCCCTATCCAAGCGGGTCCGGTCTCCATGTCGGCCATCCGTTAGGCTATATTGCCAGTGATATCTTTGCCAGATATAAACGTTCCAAAGGCTTTAATGTGCTTCATCCGATGGGATACGATGCATTTGGCCTTCCCGCCGAACAGTATGCCCTGGAAACCGGCCGGCATCCCTCTGTCACTACTGAAATTAATATAGCCACTTTTCGTAGTCAGCTCGAAAAGATCGGTTTTTCATACGATTGGAGCAGGCAGGTGAAAACCAGCGATCCTTCATATTATAAATGGACGCAATGGATCTTTTTAAAGCTTTTTAACAGCTGGTTTAATAAAGAAACAAATAAAGCGGAACCAATAGAGACGCTCCTTCCTAAACTTAAAAATAGTGCTGCACTTTCTGAAAAGGAACGTTCCGATGAACTGATGACCTACCGTCTGGCTTACTGCGGCTACGGAGAAGTGAACTGGTGTGAAGCGCTGGGTACCGTGCTTGCAAATGATGAGGTTATAAACGGGCTAAGTGAAAGAGGTGGTTTTCCGGTGGTGAAAAAAACGTTACGCCAATGGTATCTAAGGATTACTGAATATGCAGACCGCCTCC
Organism: Chitinophagaceae bacterium; assembly: GCA_043753245.1. Lineage (GTDB taxonomy): Bacteria > Bacteroidota > Bacteroidia > Chitinophagales > Chitinophagaceae > Flavitalea. The sequence continues at coordinate 3,041 of JAYUXA010000352.1, read as the reverse complement.
TGGAGGGACTGGAAAAGATTGATTTCAGTGATGCCATGAAAGAAATGCAAACCAACTGGATCGGTAAATCTTCCGGTGCAGAAATCGATTTTGCAATAAACGGATCGACCGGCATATTACGGGTGTACACTACCAGGCCGGATACCATATTTGGGGTCGATTTTATGGTTATTGCTCCGGAGCATGAACTGATAGCATCCATTGTCACCCCTGCACAGCAGCAAAAAGTAAATGAGTATATCGCTTACGTAAAAAGCCGCAGTGAGCGGGAGCGGATGGCGGAAAAAAAGATCACTGGAGAATTTACAGGTGCGTACGCATCAAACCCATTTGATCAGAAGCCAATACCCATCTGGATCTCTGAATATGTGCTCGCCGGCTATGGCACAGGTGCTATCATGGCAGTGCCTTGCGGCGATGAGCGCGACTTTAAATTTGCCCGTCATTTTGCTATTCCGGTGACCAATATCATCGGTGCCGGTTTCAATGGCGAAGTACCCAATTCCACGAAGGATGCGATGCTGGAAAACAGCGGTTTTTTGAGCGGAATTAAAATGAGGGATGCGATAGAGATCGTTATCCAAAAAATAGAAACACAGGGAATAGGAAAAAGAAAAGTGAATTATAAAATGCGGGATGCAGCGTTTAGCCGCCAGCGTTACTGGGGTGAACCCTTTCCGATCCGGTGGGAAAACGGTATTGCATCTCCCATGGACGAAAGCGAGTTGCCTCTGGAGCTGCCAATGATCGATAAGTATTCCGCTGGCCCCGATGGCGAAGGACCGCTTGCAAATAGTGCTGAATGGACAGCACAGCATCTGGAAACCAACACCATGCCCGGGTATGCCGGCAGCAGCTGGTATTTTTTGCGTTATATGGACCCGGACAATAAGAAAACCTTTTGTGATCGCAAAGCTTCTGATTACTGGGGACAGGTGGATCTGTACATTGGGGGCACCGAACATGCGGTAGGTCATCTTTTATACAGCCGGATGTGGACCAAAGCATTGTACGATCTGGGATATATAGGCTTTGATGAGCCCTTTAAAAAACTCATCAACCAGGGAATGATCCAGGGATCCTCCCGGCTTGTTTACAGGGTAAAGGGGGAACAGACCTTTGTGTCTTCCGGTTTGAAACATAATTACGACACAGATGCGCTACATACGGATGTTAACCTGGTAGACGGGGTCGAATTAAATACGCAGGCATTTAAATCCTGGAGAGAAGAATATAAACATGCCCAATTCATTCTTGAAAATGGGAAATATATCTGTGGTGTGGAAACGGAAAAAATGAGCAAGAGTAAATACAACACCGTTAATCCGGATGTATTAGTGGAAAAATATGGTGCTGATACGTTCCGGATGTATGAAATGTTTCTGGGTCCGGTAGAAATGAGTAAACCCTGGGATACAAAAGGCATTGAAGGCGTTCATCGGTTCCTGAAAAAATTGTGGCGTTTGTTTTTTGATGAATTCAAAGGAAAGATCTGGACGGATGACCAACCACCGGTGGCAGAATGGAAGATCCTGCACAGAACGATTAAAAAGATCGAAGAAGAGAATGAACGTTTTTCTTTTAATACGGCAGTGAGCAGTTTTATGATCACTGTTAATGATCTGACAGATGCAAGATCTCATCACAAAGCTATTCTTGAACAATTACTTATCCTGTTAACTCCTTATGCACCTCATATTGCGGAGGAACTATGGTATGAATTAGGTCACCGGACCTCTATACTCGATGCACCGTTTCCAAAGCTGGAAGAAAAATACCTGGTAGAAACCTCGTTTAATTATCCGGTTTCTGTAAACGGCAAAATGCGAACCTTACTTTCCTTTGCGCTGGATGCATCTCCACAGCAGGTAGAGGATGCCGTACTCCGCAATGAGGTGATAGTAAAGTGGCTGGAAGGCAAAACCCCGGAAAGAATTATTTATGTGAAAGGGAAAATGATCAACCTGGTGCTTAAAAAGTAGGACAAAATGATTGTCGTTTATCGCCATTGTATTCATCATAAAATCCCTGGTGCATTAATCCGAATTCAAAAGCACCACGACTGTTATTGAAATTTCTAAGGGTGGATATAGTTGCATCATAACTGAACATGAGCTTAATATTTTTATACTTAAAGCCCACCATCGGTATCACTGCATCACCGGGCCGAAGATAAAGGCCACCAAACAACTGCGATTCTCCGTCACCTGATAAATTATACTGGAGGTTGCCGCCAGCCACCAGTTCCGATGCGGAAGACTGACGTGTGTAATACGCCATTGGATTAACGATCAGATCGTCCGTCAATTTATAACTGGCATTGCCAAATACGGTGTAGCGTGGGGATATTCTGTTGTCGACACCTGCATCTCCAGCGTTGAAGAAGGACTCCCGGGCACGGTTTAAATGCATTACGGATACTCCGCCATTTACATACAACTGGTCCGTGGGAAAATAAGCATAATTCAATCCTGCCTGCACATCGAAATAATTAATATTGGGATTATCCAGGTATACGCTGGTAGGCAGGGTATTATCAAAGAATTTTCCATCGAACTGATCGGGGAATTTTAGATCCTGACTGTTGATACGTTTATTAGCCCAGCCGAAATTAAAACCGAGAGATATTAAATGCGCATCAGAAATCATCTGGTGATAAGCTACTGAAGTATATATTTTTGTAGAGGTCAATGAACCTGATCCTGCTACATCTCTGAATATTACTCCACCAATACCCATCCATCCCGATTCAATTTTATCTCTGAACAACTGCGCATCGCCCCACACACTCATAGTTTTATACGGAATGTTCATAATGGCCGACCACTGGTTGCGGTAATTAGCGCCAAGGCGATAATCTGCATCAGGGATAAATCCTGTATTTGCAGGATTCGTTAGCAATGGAGAATTAAACCATTGCGAAAGATGAAAGTCCTGCGCCTGGATTTTTCCTGTGCAGCAAAACAACAGCGTCATTATTATCAAAGCTTTCCACATCTTCATTTTTTTTACTCACTTTATCGTATCAAGGTAATATCACC
>JAYUXA010000351.1:0-5177 GCA_043753245.1 Chitinophagaceae bacterium | reverse complement strand
ACAGCAATCAGGTATTCGTAACAGATGAGGTAAAAGATATCGTTCCTGAATTTTTAATGCTGCTGCATGGGGTTATCGATAGCCCGGATATACCCCTGAATGTGAGCCGCAGTTACCTTCAGGGCGATCCTAATGTCAAAAAAATCAACAGTCATATTACCCGTAAAGTAGCGGATAAACTGGAAGAGATTTTTGTTAAAGAACGTAAGGAATTTGAAGACAAATGGGATAGCCTGGGCCTGTTTGTGAAATACGGTATGATGACAGACGATAAGTTTCTGGACAAGGCCAATAAATTTCACGTATTCGAAGATGCGGAGGGCGGAACGTTTTATACGCTGGAAGAGTACCGGGCAGCTACAGAAGCTATTCAGAAAAATAAGGACGGTAAACTGGTTGTGCTTTATTCCACAGATCCGGTACAGCAGGATGCTTATATCCGCACAGCACAGGGCAAAGGATTTAAAGTAGTGAAACTGGAAACCATGGTAGATGCCGCTTTTATTAACCAGATGGAACAGAAATGGGAAAATGTGCATTTTACCAGGGTGGATGCAGATATTGCCGACAACCTGATAGACAAGGCCGAGGCAGGTGAAAGTGTACTTGGTAAAGAGGAAGAAGATAAACTGAAAAATCTGTTCAGTTTTGAAAGGGCACAATTAAATATGACGGTGGAAGTAAAAGGACTGAGCCCGGAAGCGCCACCAGTGGTAGCAACCCGTCCTGAATTTATGAGGAGAATGAAAGATATGTCAGCAATGAACGGTGCGATGGGCAGTTTTTATGCAAGCATGCCCGATGAGGTAACGCTGACCGTTAATGGGAATCATTCCATTTTTCAAAATATTCTTAAGGAGGCAGACACCCTTCAACAGGAAAAGCTGGTGAGAAACCTGGGTGATCTCGCTTTATTGTCGCAGGGTTTATTAAAGGGAAGTGATCTAACGGTCTTCATCAACCGAAGTGTAGAATTACTGGCAACAACTACCGGAAATACTGTTTTAAAGGCGTAGGTCTATCACCCGCAGCTGAAGACTTTTCTGATTGTTCCAATCGTTTTCCTCCAGCGTAAATATAACGTCAATGGGTAACTGCTGTTCCAGCAGATGGAATTTTGATGCAAGATTAAAACCGATACCGGTAAAAGTAAAATGATCCTGGGTAAGGGAGAATTTAATATGATTTTCCCTTACTATTTTAGAATGGCCGGTATTGTAAACCTGTTTTAAGATAAACACCGGCCTGGCATTTGCCGGCCCGAATGGTTCCATCTGTCTTAGAATATTATAGAAAGCGGCAGAGAGTGATCTCATATCTGCCTCCGCATCGATAATGATCTCCGGAATAAGTAATTCTTCGGTGATAGAAGCTGCCACCACGGTTTCAAAGCGGTCCTGAAAAGCACTGATATTTTCGGTGCGCATGGTCAGGCCTGCGGCATAAAAATGACCTCCGTATCCCAGCAGCAGATCACGGCACTGGTGAATAGCCTCATAAACGTTAAATCCCGCAACACTTCTCGCAGAACCTGCAACGTACCCGCCGGACTGGGTGAGTACGATTGTAGGACGGTAATAATGATCCATTAATCTTGAAGCCACAATACCTACAACCCCTTTATGCCAGTGAGCCTGGTACAGAACAGTAGATTTCCGGCTGGTAAGACCAAGGTTGTCCTGAATGAGCTGCAATGCTTCCCGGGTTATGGATTGATCGGCTTCCTTCCGGTCAAAATTATCCGCATGGAGCATCTCTGCATAGTGTAAGGATTGCGCATAGGTATCTGCGATAAACATATACACGGCCTTACGCGCATCGTCCATTCGCCCTGCTGCATTTATTCTTGGCGCGATCATAAAAACCAGGCTGCTGATCAGCAGTTCTGATTTTACGCCACTCAATTGCATCAATGCTTTAATCCCGTAATTAGGATCCGTGTTTGCTTTTTTCAAACCGTAAAAGGCCAGTATCCGGTTTTCATCTACCAGCGTTACTATATCTGCCGCAATAGCAGTTGCTACGAGATCAAGATATTTAAAAGCAATCTCGTTGGGAAGGCCTAATCGCTGACACAGTGCACAAATCAGTTTAAAGCCTACCCCGCATCCGCATAGATCTTTAAAGGGATAAGCACACCCTGGTTGTTTCGGATTAAGAATCGCAACAGCAGAAGGAAGAACATCGTCCGGAAGATGGTGATCGCAGATAATGAAATCGATCCCGAGTTGCCGGGCATATTCAACCAGGTCAATAGATTTTATTCCGCAATCAAGTGATATTATCAGAGAATACTGTTCTTTAACGGCGAAGTCTATTCCAGCTTTGGAAACGCCGTACCCTTCCCGGTAACGGTGAGGAATATAAAATTCAATATAAGCGGGATCATAAATTTCGCGCAGGAAACTGGTCATACAGGCAACCGAGGTAGTGCCATCGACATCATAGTCTCCAAAAACCAGTATTTTTTCTTTGTTGCAGATGGCAAGAAGGATACGCTCCGTGGCAATTTCCATGTCTTTCATCAGCCATGGATCATATAAACGATCCAGCGAAGGGCGGAAAAAATGTTTTGCTTCATCAAACGTTTTAATGCCTCTCTGCACCAGTATTTTACACAGTGCAGGATGTATTTTCAGGCCTTGCTGCAATAAATCACATGCAGCTTCATCGGCCTTTAATATGTTCCATTTTTTTTGCATAGGACAATACTTCCTTTAATGTTTCCGGTCTGTAGTGAACCTTACCAGTTCTTCCAGTGCTTTTCTGGTGTCGTTGTCTTTAAAGGTCTCCAGGATCGCCAGTGCTTCGTCCCGGAATGTCATCATCTTCTGCCGGGCATATGCGATTCCACCGGAGTTACGGACTACTTCTATAACTTCCCTGACCTTATCCGGATGCTGGTTGTGATTTTTGATCAGGTAGATCAATTCTCTTTTTTTTGCTTTGCTGATCGTGTTTAGCGTATAGATCAGCGGCAGGGTTAATTTTTTTTCTTTTATATCGTTACCGGTTGGTTTCCCTACATCATCTGTTCCGTAGTCGAAAAGATCGTCTTTTATTTGAAACGCCATTCCCGTTTTTTCACCGAAAACCCGCAGTTTTTCAGCGGCCACCTCATCGTGAGAAGTAGAATAAGCCCCTGCAGCGCAGGAGGAGGCGAGAAGAGAGGCGGTTTTATTCCGGATGATCTCGTAATACACCTCTTCACTAAGGTTTAGAGTCCGTGATTTCTCTATCTGCAGCAGTTCTCCCTCACTCATCAGGCGAACCGCCTGGGAAAGCAGCTGAAGGATCCTGAAATCGTGGTGATCCAGAGAAAGGAGAAGGCCTTTAGCCAGTAAATAATCTCCCACCAGCACGGAAATTTTTGTTTTCCATAAGGCATAGGTCGAAAAAAAGCCTCTTCTTTCCAATGATTCATCCACCACATCATCGTGCACCAGGGTAGCGGTATGCAGTAATTCTACCAGAGAAGCGGCCCGGTAAGTAGAGTCGTTGATCTCCCCACAGAGCCTGGCCGAAAGCAACACAAACATAGGCCGGAGTTGTTTGCCCTTTCTGTTCACTATAAACCGCATGATCCGGTCCAGAAGAGGCACCTGGCTTTTTACAGCTTCCCGGAATGCTTTTTCAAAAATGACCAGTTCGTGCTGGAGTATATCTTCGGCTAGTTTCATTAATCATCGGCAAATTACTACTTTGATCTTATTCCATACTGGTTGTTAATTTTTACGTATACCTTAGGTTTTACGTTGATTGACTTTTAGTTACGCCGATTAATTAGATTAAAAAATTTGCCAATTAACTTTCAATTAATATTTTTGTACCAGTTTACACGATTGTAAATTCTAATATTCATATTAAAACTAAGTTATGTCAAGCAAAATGTACTCAGGATTGGTTGGCTTACTCTGCCTGATAGGATCAGGGGTGTTTGCGCAACAGGGAGGAAATGGTTACAGTCCACAGGATTCTTCTGTTGTGCCATCCAAAAGATTACCCCAGCACACCGAATTCATGGCCAACAACTATGCTTTCCCCGCAAAACCACGCAATCAGTGGGAATTGGGTGTAAAGCTGGGCGCATTCGGTGTTTCCGGAGATGTTGCTTCCCGTTATCCTGGATTTGGAGCAGGTCTTACTATCCGCAAAGCACTCGGTTATGTGTTCTCTCTCAGAGGTGAATTAGGCTATGGACAGGCTAAAGGGCTTAATTACGCTCCCACACTGGGATATGCCAAGAATCCAGCCTGGAGACCTTACCTTGACCCATCCAACTTCCCTACTCAAAGGATATATTCAAATTACAAGTCTACCATTTTCGACGCCAGCATTCAGGGTGTGATAACGCTTAACAATATTCGTTTTCACCGCGCTAAAACAGGGTTCAACATTTATGGGTTCCTGGGTGTAGGTGTGGTAAGGTATGATGTTAAGATAGATGCACTGGACGCTGCGGGTGCCCCTTACAATTTCTCCAGTATTCCTGCTGGTGCTTATCAGGAAAGAAAAACGATCAAAAAAGCACTTAAAAACCTGATGGACGGAAAGTATGAAACCGTAGCACAGGGAGAAACCAATCATTCCCAGGCTTTTGGGAAGCCTATCAGACCACTTATTACTACAGGTTTAGGCATGCAGTTCAAACTGAACAAAAAGCTTAGCCTTGGCCTTGAAACCAAATTTGGTATTCCCACAAAAACGGATCTTCTCGATGGTGAACAGTGGCAGTCTATTGAAAAGGCGACCACTGAGCCTATGATGACCAGGGATTTTGATACCTACAATTTTACTTCATTAAGCCTGAATATTGCGCTTGGGGCAAAATCTGTTGAGCCACTATGGTGGGTTAATCCACTTGATTATGCCTACAACGAAATCAACAAGCCTAACCACATGAAACTTCCGAAACCAGTTTTGGATGATGCTGATGGTGATGGTGTAACAGATCAGTTTGATAACGAACCGAACACTCCAGCAGGCTCACCTGTGGATGTTCATGGGGTAAGCCGCGATACAGATGGCGATGGTGTTCCGGATTCAAAGGATAAGGAATTAATTACACCTACCCAGTGTCAGCCCGTTGATGCAGACGGTGTAGGAAAATGCCCTCCTCCGGATTGCTGTAAGGCGATTGACTCACTGATGCAATACGGCATCCGCGGACGTTGTAA
>JAYUXA010000350.1:0-5231 GCA_043753245.1 Chitinophagaceae bacterium | reverse complement strand
ATCTTATTGAAGTGATCTGTTACATGATCGTTGGTGCTTCCTGTTTCTTTGCAGGCATTAATTATATCTATGATTCGTATACTTCCTTTACAAAAGCTCATGGCCACAATCTTTCTGACATTGAAGAAATTTCACCAATTCAGGAACAATGGCGTACCATACAAGTGGCTAAATCTATACCTTCCCCAACAGTACAAGTCAGTACCCGGGCTGCCGAAGCAGTTTAAAATTTCTCATTGGTACCATATTGACTGATCAATTCTGCCACAAGTGCAGTCCATCCGGTTTGGTGATTCGAACCCAGGCCTTTTCCGGAATCCCCATTAAAATATTCAAAGAATAGAAATAAATTTTCATTGCCCGGCTGGTTGTAAAACCAATTGTATTCGCCATAGATCATTCGGTTACCGTCTTTATCCTTTTCAAATAAACTGATCACTCTTCTGGTAAGCTCATTTGCAATATTGGAAAGGTTCATCATGTTCCCTGATCCGGTAGGGCACTCCACCAGTAAATTATCGCCATAAAAATCACCATAGGTGCGGATCGATTCAATGATCAGATAATTAATAGGCATCCATACCGGTCCGCGCCAGTTGGAATTGCCTCCGTATATGTCTGAGGTAGAATCACCCGGATCGTAGCTGATCGTATACTGTACATGATCTACTGTAACGGAATAGGGATTCTTTTCATGCTTCTTAGATAGTGCCCTGATGCCTCCCGGAGATAAAAATTCTTCTTCATTCAGCAATCTTTTTAGCAGGTACACCAGCCTGTCCTGTCTTACCAGCGACAACAATACTTCTTCTCCGTCGCCACGTTCTTCATTGGGCCAGAACTTATTATTATTCTTTCTGTAATTCTCAAACCAACCTGTACGCTTTTTGAAATCACCCAGTTTATCAAATACGTTTTTCTGTATAGTGGATACGGCAAATAAGGAAGTCAGCCCTACAATGGATTGAATTCTTAACGGTATGGGATCGACACCCTGAACAGATAATACGTCGTAGAAAAATTTATCTTCATTGTTCCACAACCGGTGTTCATTAAGCGCTTCTGCGATCATGATAAAGTGCTCAAAGAACTTGGTAGCCATATCTTCAAAAGATGGATCGTGTACTGCAATCTCGATTGCCATTTCCATCATATCCATTGCATACGTCCCCATCCAGCTGGTGCCGTCTGCCTGCTCCAGCTGCATTTCTCCCTGGAAATGAAAATTGCGGTTAAAGACACCGATGTTGTCCAGCCCCAGAAAACCGCCTTCAAATATATTATTGCCGTTAATATCTTTCCGGTTGATCCACCAGGTAAAATTGATGATGAGTTTTTGAAATATTTTTTTCAGAAAATTCACATCTCCGGTACCGGTTTGTTTTTTTTCAATCCGGTATACCTGCAAGGCGGCCCAGGCATGAACAGGTGGATTTACATCACTGAAGTTCCATTCGTAAGCGGGCAACTGACCATCGGGTTTCATGTACCATTCGCGCATGATGAGCAACAGCTGGTGCTTGGCGAACGTAGCGTCTGCACGCGCCATGCCAATAGCCTGAAATGCCAGGTCCCATGCGGCATACCAGGGATATTCCCATTTATCCGGCATCATGATGATGTCCTGATTTTTGAGATGGCTCCAGTCGTTGTTGCGGCCGCTTTTTTTACTGCTGCTTACCGGCGTAATTCCATCGCTTGTACTGAGCCAGGTTTCAATATCGAAATGATAATATTGTTTGCTCCACAACAATCCCGAGATAGCCTGGCGCTGGATTGCACGCATATCGCTGCTCATATTTGCCGGAAGGATGGCATTGTAAAAATCGTCGGCCTCTGCTTTTTTAGTTGCAAAGATTTTTTCAAACCCGGTCACAAAAGCGTTTTCCATCTGCGTATTGCAGAGGCGGGAATAGATTGTTTTCGTAGCCCCTGCAGGCACCGTCATTTTATATACAGGAGAAAATTTGGTGCCGCTTTTTTTATTCTTTAGCGCATCCGTATTTTTATTGTGAATGATGGCATCCTGAAATGCATCCTTTACAAAAATGGACTGATTTGGGATATTGCTGATCTTTTCAGTATTGGTTTCATTATTGGTGAACATGCAGTCCGTACAGCGCTGGAAATAAAAATAAAAATTATCCAGCCTCCGGTGTTCTGCTTTTACACAATTTTTTTCAACCAGTGTTAAAAGTGGTTCCACCTTTGGTGTCTGATCCCACCACCTGTTGTAAAACCATAGGGTAGGCAGCACCGTTATATCAGCTTCTTTAGTATACCGGTTAGTAACATCGATCTTTATAAAAATATCGGTCGGGCCCTGTTTTGCATAAGTGATTTTTACATCGAAGTATTCATTGTCTTTAAATACACCGGTGTCTAAAATTTCATACTCGGATTCCTGACGGGACCGCTTGCGGTTCTCTTCTCTTAATTGTTCGTAAGGAAATGCCTGCTGCGGATACTTGTACAGGTATTCCATGTACGAATGCGTGGGAATATTATCCAGGTGGTAATACAATTCCTTTACATCCTCCCCATGATTTCCCTCCCCATTGCGAAGGCCGAACAGCCGTTCTTTCAGGATAGGATCTTTCCCATTCCATAGCGAAACGGAAAAACAAAGGTTCTGAAAAAGATCAGAGATGCCGGCGATGCCATCCTCGCCCCAGATATAAGCCCTCGAAGCGGCATCGTCAAAAGGAAAATACTGCCAGGCATTGCCATCGGTACTGTAATCCTCCCGTACCGTGCCCCACTGCCGTTCACTAACATAAGGTCCCCATTCTACAAGTGGTACGGCCTTACCGGCATTTACTGCTAGTCTCTGTTGTTCTGCTGTCATCTATGATTTTTAAGTATACGTTGCAGGCAAACCCTGCGCCGAAATTAAGGAATTTAACAGGGTCTGCAGAAGCAAGGGACATCCATTAGCGTTCCGCCCTGGTAGTTAGTATTCGCAATCATTTGAAACAGGCATTCCTTATGCAGCAAATCTCCCGCAACGGAGCAGTAGTTCAGCAGCGTCATACCGTTCACCACAACTGCCTTAAACTTTTCATGGGAATGAATGTAATATTGCCATCTAATCAAACACTATGGCAGGATTATTTGAAAAACTAACAATAAAGGGAGTGGAGTTCCGCAACAGGATCGTGGTTTCTCCTATGTGCCAGTATTCATCTGTAGATGGATTTGCGAACGACTGGCATCTGGTGCACCTGGGTGCCAGAGCAGTGGGGGGAGCAGGACTTGTATTTTCAGAAGCGACTGCCGTTGTTCCGGAAGGCCGCATATCTCCTGAAGACCTCGGCATCTGGAAGGACGAACATATAGTGATGCTGAAAAAGATCACCGGTTTCATACACCTCCATGGAGCAGTTGCAGGAATACAGCTTGCGCATGCAGGAAGAAAAGCAAGTATCAGCTCTCCCTGGAAAGGCAATAATCCTCTTCAGGAAGCAGACGGCGGATGGCAGACAGATGCCCCTTCTCCGGTAGCTTTTAAATCGGGTGACCAGCAACCGCACGAACTCAGTACTGAAGAGATCACCACACTGGTGAATGCGTTCCGAACAGCTACCATCCGTGCCAGAGCAGCAGGATTTAAAGTGATTGAGCTGCATGGCGCACACGGGTATTTAATAAATGAATTTCTTTCTCCGGCCAGTAATTTGCGGACGGATGCTTACGGAGGTTCTTTTGAAAACCGGATCCGTTTTTTACTGGAGATCATCGCAGCGGTGCGGTCTGAGTGGCCCGAAGAGTATCCTTTATTTTTAAGAATATCCGCATCGGACTGGTCAAGCAATGGATGGACGGCAGAGGATTCGGTAGCACTGGCGCGGATCGTAAAAAATTCAGGGATAGACCTGATGGATTGTTCGAGCGGAGGAAATGTGTATAGGGCACCGATCAAGGTGGGCCCTATGTACCAGGTGCCCTTCGCCGAAAAAGTGAAAACCGAAGCCGGAATATTAACTGGAGCGGTTGGTTTAATTACTACTGCACAGGAGTGTGAGGCTATTGTAAGCGAAGGAAAGGCGGATATGGTTTTTCTTGCGCGTCAGTTGCTGCGGGATCCCTATTTTCCGTTGCATGCCGCAAAAGAACTCGGTGCTTCCATCGAATGGCCGAAACAATACGAACGGGCAGGATAGCAGGACGTATTTATCCTAAATAACGCAACAAAATAGCATTACCTGTTTTTCAGCAATAACCCATTTTATCATTGTAGCCGGATATAATGAAGCAAGACATCACATGTTTCTCCGGTACTGGCCACCCACTTCATACAAGGCGTGGGTGATCTGTCCGAGAGAGCAGTATTTCACGGTTTCCATTAATTCAGAAAAGAGATTTTCATTTTTAATAGCAGCGCGCTGCAATTTTTTCAATGCCACAGCACTGACGGAGGTGTTCCGGTTATAAAAAGCACGGAGGTTGGTGATCTGTTGTTTTTTTTCTTCATTAGTGCTGCGGATTATTTCATCCGGCAATATCGTAGGGCTTCCTTTTTTATTGAGAAAGGTATTGACCCCAACGATCGGTAGTTCACCGCTGTGTTTAAGACTTTCATACACCAGGCTTTCTTCCTGAATTTTATTTCGCTGGTACATTCTTTCCATTGCCCCCAGTACTCCTCCCCGGTCCGTGATCCTGTCAAACTCAGCCAGGACGGCTTCTTCCACCAGGCAGGTCAATGATTCTGTCAGGAACGACCCCTGCACCGGATTTTCATTTTTTGCTGTTCCCAGTTCGCGGTTTATAATTAATTGAATGGCCATCGCACGGCGCACCGATTCTTCTGTAGGTGTAGTAATGGCTTCATCGTAAGCATTGGTGTGCAGACTATTGCAATTGTCGTAGATCGCATACAAGGCCTGCAGCGTGGTGCGGATATCATTAAAGTCTATTTCCTGTGCGTGAAGACTTCTGCCACTGGTCTGGATATGGTATTTTAATTTCTGGCTCCGCTCATTTCCTTTATAGATATACCGTACTGCTTTCGCCCATATCCTTCTTGCCACACGGCCTATGACACTGTATTCAGGATCCATGCCATTGCTGAAAAAAAAGCTGAGGTTGGGAGCGAAGTCATCAATATTCATCCCCCGGCTGAGATAATATTCCAGGTAAGTAAACCCGTTTGATAAGGTAAAGGCCAGCTGTGTAATTGGGTTGGCTCCTGCTTCTGCAATATGATAGCCGCTGATCGACACGCTGTA
>JAYUXA010000349.1:0-10905 GCA_043753245.1 Chitinophagaceae bacterium | reverse complement strand
AAGGTCAGGTCCTTGTGCTGATGGGTGACCAGGTAGTTTATATTCTTGTCTATCTCGTCTTCCAGTAATAATGTGGAGGAGATTTTCCCCGTACCGTTGCAGGATGGGCAAACTTCCTGAGTATTAATATTCATTTCCGGCTTCATCCGTTGTCTGGTGATCTGCATAAGCCCAAACTTCGAGATCGGCAGAACTGCATGCTTCGCTCGGTCGTGCCGCATGTTTTCTTCCATAGATTCCATGAGCTTCCGTTTGTTGTCGGGAAGTTTCATATCGATGAAATCCACTACAATAATACCTCCAAGGTCCCGGAGCCGGAGTTGCCTGGAAATTTCTGCTGCAGCTTCCAGGTTGGTCTCCAGGGCATTCTGCTCCTGGTTATTACTAACGCTTTTGTATCCGCTGTTCACATCAATTACATGAAGGGCCTCCGTGTGTTCAATGATCAGGTACGCTCCACTGGGCAGGTTAACCGTTTTACCAAACGTAGCTTTTACCTGTTTGGTGATGCCAAATTGGTCAAAAATGGGGAGTCCATTATTGTAGTAAGTGACGATATCGGCTTTCTCCGGAGCAATCCGCTGTATATAATTACGGGTATCGTTGAAGATATTCCTGTCGTTGACGACGATCTTATTAAAATCTTCGTTTAGCAGGTCACGGAGCATGCTGGTGGTTTTAGTTTGCTCGCTAAGCACTTTTGCCGGAGCAACACCACCCTTGAGGTTTTTCTGGATAAGTTTCCAGGTTTCCATCAGCATAGAAAGATCTTCATGCAATTCTGCAGTATTTTTTCCTTCAGCTGCTGTGCGAACGATCACTCCGAAATTTTTCGATTTAATCGCCTCAACGATCTTTTGAAGCCTTTTTCTTTCTTCGGAAGAATGAATTTTCCGCGATACCGCCACGATATCGTTAAATGGAGTGATGACTACAAATCTTCCGGGCAAAGAAATTTCACAACTAAGGCGTGGACCTTTAGCCGCAATGGGTTCTTTAAGGATTTGCACGAGGATGTTTGGCTTACCGCTGAGTACCTCATTGATCTTACCGGTTTTTATAATTTCCGGTTCAACGGGGAAGCTGCCGAAATCAAAACCATCCGGACTGACATCATTTATTGCATGCTGCGTAAATTTGAGCAGGGACCGGGCATAAGGGCTAAGGTCGGTGTAATGAAGGAATGCGTCTTTTTCAAAACCCACATCAACAAACGCGGCATTAAGCCCCGGAATAAGTTTCTTAACTTTTCCCAGGTACAGATCTCCTACTGCGAAACTGGCATCCGTTTTTTCATGATGCAGTTCTACTAATTTTTTATCCTCCAGCAGGGCGATTTCTACGCCGGGAGGAGCAGCATTTATGATTAATTCTTTATTCAAGTGTAATCACTTTTGCGTCTAACCATCAACACTAATGGATAAGCTGAAGCAGAATTATTTGCCGGATATCAGGTAGTTGGTTCAGTAAGCAATTGGTGATAAACGACAAATAATTAATTCAGCGACAAGAAGAATGGGCCCGGTTAAGGGCCCCATACATTATTAAGAAGAACTTAACGGCTCTTCTTCTTATGACGGTTTTTTCTTAGTCTTTTTTTACGCTTGTGCGTCGCTATTTTATGACGCTTTCTTTTTTTACCACAAGGCATAATTCACCAATGATTTAGTTAAACAATATTTTAAAAATTCGATTCTAAACGGTTTATAGCTAGTGCATTGCTGCAACTGGTTATTTTTTTAAAGATTTAATACGTGCATCTATCTCTTTTATCACTTCCGGATTCCCGACATACACTTTTACTGCTTCGTACCATTTTGCTGCACTAAGCTTGTCTCCCTTTCTTTCAAACGCTTCTGCAAGCATTAGCTTTGCTTCTACATTATCCGGCTGTTTAGTTGCAACCAATGTAAGCCTGTCAATGGCACGATCAAGTTGTCCTGATATCATACCTCCGACCCCCAGCATAAATTGTGCATACATGTTAGCCGGATCCCTTTCTGCTACCTCCCTGATCATCATAATTCCTGCCATCGGATTATCAGTCAGATTGCCAAAAATATAACAACTACCCAGTCCCACTTTTGAGGAATCATTGTTAGGATTCAGCACTAATGCTTTTTCAAATAACTCTTTTGATTGACCTGCCATCCATCTTTTAAGACCCTCTTCGTGCTGTCCGCGGGCGCTCTCTAAAAAGAAACGGGCTGCAAAGGTGAGACTTTTTTCAGAATTTTCCAACTTAGCTGCTTCTCCTTCGTAAAATGCATACGGAAGGAGGAGGTGTGCACTGTCTCTGTAAAATGTAGCCAGCTGATGGTAAACCTTAGCCTGCTGCTCTTTTACATTGCCTCTGACAACAGCACTTTCGAGCCGTGCAACATGCGCCTGCTGCGAGGGTGTGAGCTGCGATCGGGAAGCCTGCAGCACAGTATTGATATTAAAGTCAGATTTTTTTATTTCCGCAGAAACCGTTCCGGTTGCCTTTTTAAGGGGAATTGTACGGCCAAAAAAATAAATAACGCACAACAAGGCTGTCGCACCCGCTATTAAAATAAGTTGTTGTTTTTTCAATCCTTGTATTTAAAGCGCGAATTTACGCTTCATCATCGGTGTCTGGATGATCTTCTTTCACCGATTGCAGTTTTTTTACTTCTGCCACAAATTCCTTGGCGGGTTTAAACGCGGGAATGTAGTGCTCCGGGATGTGGACAGCCACATTTTTCTTGATATTTCTCCCTATTTTGGCTGCACGCTTTTTGGTTATGAAACTTCCAAATCCGCGTATATATATGTTTTCTCCCTGAGAAAGGGTGTCCTTTACCTCCTTGAACATTGTTTCTAAGGTCACCAGTACATCAACCTTGGGAATACCTGTTTTTTCAGATATTTGGTTAACGAGGTCAGCTTTTCTCATAATATGAATTTTAATTGGGGTGTAACACAGGCAAACGCCACACAATCAATCTATTAATGAAATTAAAAGTTAATTTTCATAAAAGCAAGAAAACTATAAACAATTGAGAATGAATTTCATTAATTTTTTACCTGATGGAATCTGAATTTACCCGGAAACTGCTGAAATGGGATAAAGAATCGAACAAAAGAGCAATGCCCTGGAAAGGAGAAACCAATCCGTACAGGATATGGCTGAGCGAAATTATGCTTCAGCAGACCCGGGTAGAACAGGGATGGGGCTACTATGAAAAATTTATAGCTGCTTTTCCTACTGTTGAGGACCTGGCGGCTGCTCCCGAAAATACCGTTTTCAAGATGTGGGAAGGCCTGGGTTATTATTCCAGGTGCAGAAATCTTATGCAAACCGCTACCTACATTTCTGAGCAGCTTGGAGGTCTTTTCCCGGATTCCTACGATAAAATAATACTCCTGAAAGGGATTGGTCCTTATACTGCAGCAGCAATAGCTTCTTTTGCTTTTAACGAGGCCAGGGCTGTGGTGGATGGAAATGTGCAGCGCGTTATAGCCAGGTATTTTGGCATTTCCACACCTGTTGACAGCTCAGAAGGGAAAAAATTATTTTCAGGACTGGCCCATATCCTGCTTGACAAAAAATTGCCGGCCTTGTACAATCAGGCTATTATGGATTTCGGAGCCACCATCTGCAAACCAAAAAACCCTCTTTGTCTTTCTTGTATCCAGTCGGAAGAATGTGAGGCCTTCAATCATGACTTTGTACACCTGCTGCCGGTAAAAGAAAAGAAATTGAAGAAGCGGTCCCGGTGGTTTTATTATTTTATTATTGAGGTGGGGGATAGTGTATATGTGCGGAAAAGAGAAACAAAGGATATCTGGCAAAATCTTCATGAATTTGTGCTCCTTGAAAAGGACGAACCTGATGAAGATCCCGCGCCTGACTTTTTAAACAGTATACTCCGGCAACCCTTCGCTGTAAGCTTTGCCAGCAAGCAACAATCCCAGCAGCTCAGTCACCAGCGGATTAACGGCAGATTTTTTGTTATTAAACTAAGTTCAGAAGCTTCGTTTCCCGGTAACTATGTGCTTGTTGAAAAAAAAGCCTTGCCCAATTTTGCCTTTCCCCGGTTCATCAATTCGTACCTGGAAAGCCAGCATTAAAACCTGCTGTTAAAGGATGTCTCTAAGGGTGAAAAAACGACAAAAAAATGGGGTAAATAGTTGGATGTTTCTGTCTGAAAAAAGATAACTTTAAAAAGGCATTAAACAAGAGATGATTATTCACCATCAAACTTATCATTATGCGCGGAGTAAACAGGGTTGTGCTGATAGGCAATCTGGGAAGGGATCCTGACGTTCAGCATCTGGAAGGCAATATTGGGGTGGCTAAATTTCCTCTGGCTACAACAGAAACATTTAAAGACAGGGCGGGAAAGCTGATTTCCCAGACGGAGTGGCATACCGTGGTGTTATGGAGAGGCCTTGCCGAGCTGGCTCAGAAATATTTACATAAAGGAAGTCTTGTTTATATTGAAGGCAGATTGCGGACAAGAAGTTGGGAAGACAAGGATGGAAATAAAAAATTTGCTACAGAAGTCGTGGGAGACAATCTGATTATGCTCGATAAAAGAACAGACGGGGCGCACGGACATCCCAATAGCGGGCACCATGAAGGGTTGGATGGACTTAATCCCGATATACCTCCTATGAGCGATTCCCCACAGGATCTGCCATTCTGATACTAAGCACTTCATACTACGCAATGATCCCTATATTTGTCGCTACGCTAAGAAGTGAATTATGTTGAAAGTGTGGGGATCCGGAACAGCCACTAGCTAACAGAAATAAATTGCCTTGGAGAACCTTTTACAGTTAATTTTTTTTTGCGATATTTTTCACCCGATATTACTTGTGGCCACTACACAGGCTACCGTCCTGCTTGCTCTTTCGGTAATCGTATTTCTCATCCTTTCCTTTTTTATTTCAGGGGCTGAGGTAGCTTTTTTTTCGTTGACCTACAGGGATGTCAACCTGCTCAAAACAAAGCTCGATACAGGCTGGAAAAGAATTGCCAACCTGCTCGAAGAGCCCAAAACACTGTTAGCTTCCTTAATGATCGCCAATACCCTGGTAAACATAGCAGTGATCATTCTGCTAAATGTACTTATCGATCAGGTGCATCTCCTCAACGAAGTGATCTTGTGGCAGAGTCTGGTAGTGTTGGGAATCAAGGTGGTGTTTATTACCGCGGTGCTGGTATTATTTGGCGAAGTGCTGCCCAAGGTCAGGGCTACGCAAAACAACCTGAGGTTTGCGTACGAAGCATCCTACCTGGTAGAAATATTGTATTACCTTTTTCGCCGAACCGCTACCCGGTTGATGAAGATGTCCGATACCATTGAACGGTATCTGGGAGGCAAAGCCTCCAGGGCGTATTCTCAGCAGCAACTGGAAGATGCGATCAGGTCGACCGTCCAGGAAGAAGAAGAACGCAGAATCCTTACCGGCATTTATAAATTCGGAGATATTACGGTCAAACAGATCATGCGAACCAGGCTTGATGTCAATGGCGTGGATATTAATCTATCCTTCAGTGAACTAAAAGCCCAGGTAGAAGAGCTACATTATTCGCGTATTCCAGTGTACAAGGGAAGCCTGGATGATATATCCGGTATTATACATACCAAGGATATGATCCTCTACCTCAATGAACCGGACAACTTCAACTGGCAGGCGTTAATGCGGATGCCTTATTTTGTACATGAACAGAAGTACATCGAAAGTCTTTTAAAAGAATTTCAGTCAAAAAGGATTCATTTTGCAGTGGTGGTAGATGAATTTGGTGGAACCAGTGGAATAGTTACCCTTGAAGACATTCTTGAAGAGATCATTGGAGAGATAAAAGATGAATTTGATGATGAAGAATCTGTTAACAAAAAGATCGATGATAAAACGTTTGTATTTGAAGGGGGCATCATGGTCAATGATGTATGCGCCCTAATGGACCTTCCTGCCAATACGTTCAATGATGTGAAAGGGGAAAGCGACTCTCTGGCCGGGCTTATTCTGGAAGTGGCAGGAGAGATCCCTAAGCAGAACGACCTGGTGAAAATCGGAGATTTTGATTTTGAGATTATTGAAGTAGATAAAAACAGGATCAGAAAAGTTAAAGCAACCAATAACCGGTAAGCCTCATGCAAATTACAAAAAGGGCAAAAGCCGGCATCCTTATTCTTTTATCTTTTCTTTGGTTTGGAGGCATAGCCTGCAATGATCCGTATACCATAAGGCAAAAAGGATATTTTAAAATAGAATTGCCCAAGCACGAATACCAGTTGTTTGATAAGCCGGGGTATCCCTATTCATTTGAATATCCTGTGTATTCAACTGTACTGCAGGATAGTGTTTTTTTTGAGGACAAGCCCGAAAATCCGTACTGGATAAATATTAATTTCCCATCGCTTAATGGCAGGATATACATCAGTTATAAAGACATTACCCAAAACAACTTTTCAAAGCTGGTGGATGATGCGTATAAGCTTACGTACAAACACAGTACTAAAGCCACCGCGATCCGTGACTCACTTATGCGTACCGATAACGGGATCACCGGAATATTTTTTAAGGTAGGTGGTAATGCCGCTACATCCAGACAGTTTTTTGTAACGGATTCCGTTAAGCATTTTCTTCGCGGTGCCTTATATTTCGATGCCACTCCAAATGCCGATTCCCTGGCCGTTGTAAATAATTTTCTGGAGGAAGATATTAAACACATGATCAATTCGCTTAACTGGAAAAATTAGCCGGATCTTAATTTTAGCTGTGCAATTGTGCAATTCTGCAAAACGTTTGTGGCAACGTTATCCAGTACTCTCTTTAAGTATGGAATAATAAGGTGGTTGAAATTTATCCCGTTTAAATTCTTTCCTGTTAAAAATTGTTTGAAACATCATTTCCGCACCAGAGTGACTGCATTTTTAAATTTCTTCGTCTGTCCCCTGAGGTTATACAGCTCCGAAACAACTATATACATTCCCTGCGGCAGTGGTAACGACTGATCGTCGAGGCCATCCCACTTGTATTGCCCCTCCAGTCCGATAGTTTCATTTTTTAAGAGCCACCTTATTTTCCGTCCGCTCATATCATAGACAATGGTATTCATTACGAATCCCGGTTCCTCCAGTTTTATATCCAGAAGTATAAAATCATTTGTCCCATCATTATCGGGTGAAAAGACTTTAGGTTGAATCATTATCCGGTCTTTTCCAGGGAGCATTGGAGCACGCTGGGAATTCTGGTACCCGGGGGTACCATATCCTGAAGCGGAGGATGCAGAAGCCCAGTTGTTTTTATTCTGTGCCGGCAATTCTGTATTCAATCTTTCCAACGCCACTCCTGCGACATCAGTAAGTAAAGAAAAATGCCATGCGGACTGGTAGTTGAGTTCGTCTACGATACTGTCTTCTATATTCAGGAAAATCAATGTCCCTTCGTCGTCCGGCAGGGAAGGCAAGGGTGCCTGACACACCAGGGCACCGGATGGAATGCGATAATGCTGCCTTAGCCATTTTTCATTTTCTGCGACCACAAAATAACTGCCTGCCTGAACGATAAGAGGTGAGCGGGTAACAGGTTTGATCTGAGCGATCTCTCCGGATGAATTCCTGTTGGCCACCATGATCGTTTCCAATGCAATGGGGTGATCTGATCTGTTAAATCCTTCGATATAATCAAAGCCATCTTTCACGGGGTTGAACAGAATTTCACTGATCACCAGGTCGGCAAGTGCGACCTGTTGCCCATAAGCCTGCGCCACCATTCCAATAATTATAAGTAAGTACCTCATGATGTAAAACTGATAATTGCGGAGAAGAAAACATAGAGGGAAACAACCGGCTGCTGAAAGAAAAAAACATTAATATTTGGTACAATTGCATTTGTCTGCTATTTTTGAAGCCGGTCATGCAAATAATTAAAAATACAAAGCGTACTATAAAGTTATTCCATCAGGAAGGCTAGTATTCTTTGTACGATTAAAAGATATAAGGCCTTCCTCACCAGGGAGGCTTTTTTTATTCATTCAATAAAATTCCTTCGTAAGAAGGACTAAGGAGGATCCATGAAAGTTGCAGTTGTTGGTGCCACAGGTCTTGTCGGAACCAAAATGTTACAGGTACTGTCAGAGAGAAATTTTCCGGTTACGGAACTGATTCCTGTTGCTTCAGAAAGGTCGGTGGGAAAAGAAGTGGAATTCAGGGGTAAGCGTTACAAAGTGACCGGTATGCAGGATGCCATAAATTTGAAACCAGCCGTAGCGATTTTTTCTGCCGGAGGCGACACCTCACTGAAATGGGCCCCGTTGTTTGCAGAAGCAGGGATTACGGTTATCGACAACTCTTCCGCATGGCGCATGGATCCATCCAAAAAACTGATCGTGCCGGAGATCAATGCAGATGCCCTGACACCAGCCGACAAGATCATCGCCAATCCAAACTGCTCCACCATTCAGATGGTCGTGGCTCTTAACCCGCTCCATAAAAAATATAAGATCAGAAGAATTGTCGTTTCTACCTATCAGAGTGTTACCGGCACCGGTAAAAAAGCGGTAGACCAACTGATGGGAGAACGTAAAAAAGCGGTCGCAGGCAGCCAGGAAGAATACCCGATGGCGTATAAGTATCCTATAGATCTGAATGTGATTCCCCAGATCGATGTGTTTCTGGATAACGGATATACAAAGGAAGAAATGAAAATGGTCAGAGAAACCAATAAGATCATGCGCGATGATGCCATTCGTATTACCGCTACTACAGTGCGCATACCCGTGATGGGCGGCCATAGTGAAAGTGTCAATGTGGAATTTGAAAATGACTTCGATCTTACAGAAGTAAAGCAATTATTGCAGAATGCTCCCGGAATAGTGGTAGTGGACGAACCTTCCCTGCAACGGTATCCAATGCCTATGGACGCTCATGATAAGGACGAGGTTTTTGTGGGCAGACTACGCCGTGATGAATCGCAGGAGAAAACCCTTAACATGTGGATCGTAAGCGATAATTTGAGAAAGGGTGCAGCAACCAATGCAGTGCAGATCGCAGAATATTGCGCTGAAAACGGGTTATTTAATGTTTGATATTCAAATAAAGTTGTGGCAACAGCAGCAGGTTATGATGTACATTGCCCATCTTAAGGATTGCTAGCTCAGTTGGTTCAGAGCACTACTTTGACAGAGTAGGGGTCACTGGTTCGAGCCCAGTGCAATCCACGTTTAAATTCTGCCCCAGTTTTCACCGCTTTTTATTCTGTACATGGTCATTTCACTTACACCAAACTTTTCAGCTAATTTTTTGATCGTCAGTTTGCGTTTGGAATCATCCAGCATTTTTTTGATACTTTTTACCTGGATGGCATTTAATTTCAAACCTTCACTCCTGTTCGCCTGGACTTTTTTATAGGCGATTTTAGCAGGACTTTTTTGCTGATGATCGATCATCTCCTGAAGATTAGCCCACTTTAGATTTTTAAGGGTGTTGTCCAGTTTATTATGATTTATATGAATGACATAAACAGACTTAGAAGGGGGTTTTGGTAAAAATAACCGTGCTATTTCACGATGGATATATAATGTTCCATTGTCACCCGGGCGATGAAGATTTAATGTTCGGTAGCCGGTGGTTAAAGATCCCTGAAGTAGCTTTCCATCTGTTTGAAGTTCTTCAGAAAAGCTTGCAATACGTCCGAAAGAAGACAGCGTATATTTTTTTCGAAGGTTTTTCCATCCGGAAAATTGTAAAGATTTCCAAATTTCTCCGTTGATTTTTTTCATACCTGCCTGTTTATTTTATGAAGAGAAAATAATATTTCAAAATAGTTATTGTCTTGCGAAGGCATATGCCGCTAAAAATCGGTTAACCATGGTCCACCCTGTCAGAGCACGTCTCATTTTTGCAGTATTTTCAAAAATTCTGCTTCACTTATTACCCTCACGGAGCTGATCTTTTTTGCTTTTTCTAATTTTGATCCCGCTTCATCCCCTGCTACCAGGTAGTCAAGTTTACTGCTTACACTTCCCAGTAATTTTCCTCCATTGGCTTCTACCATTTCTTCGGCGTTGCTTCTTTTCAATGTTGGTAACGTACCGGTAAACAAAAAAGTTTTATTATTTAAATTTACTGTATTCTCCTGTTGTTTTTTTTGATTTTTCATGGAAACCCCAAGCTGCTCCAGTTCCTGTAACATGATCAGATTGTCCTCGTTTCTAAAGAACTCGTATATACTACCTGCAACTTTCGGACCCACGTCTTCTATCCCAATTAGATCTTCGACCACGAAATCTTTAAAATCGGAAATATGACGCACTGCATTTGCGAGCACTTTTGCGGTTGTTTCTCCTACATAGCGGATGCCCAGCGCGAAAATCAAACGGTGCAGTGGCTGGTCTTTCGACTTCCCGATAGCGGTCTGCAGATTGAACAAACTTTTTTCACCAAAGCCTCCGAGCTGCCTGATCTGCTCCAGGGGGAGCTGGTATATCCCAGGTATTTTATTCAAAAATCCCAGGTCATAGAATTTTTTTACAATTGCATCTCCAAACCCGCGTATATCCATCGCGTCTTTACTGGCAAAATGAATGATCCGCTCCACTACCTGTGCGGGACAGCCGATATTTATACAACGCCAAACGGCTTCACCTTCCGGTTTTACCAATGTATCCATACAGGCAGGGCAGGAAACAGGAAAAATTATCTTCTTTTCTGTTCCTGTTCTTGCATCAGGAAGTGATTTTACGATATAAGGAATTACATCACCTGCTCTTTCCACCAGGATCTTATCTCCGATCATCAGGTCTTTTTCTTTGATCACCTCTTCGTTGAACAAGGAAACCGATCCTACCATCACCCCGCCAATCGGTACGGGTTCGATCTTCGCAACAGGTGTAATGGAACCCGTGCGGCCAACCTGAAACTCTAC